>JAMOBD010000002.1 GCA_039908345.1 Magnetospirillum sp. WYHS-4 | reverse complement strand
CGGTCGGCGCGCTCGCCGGCCTTGCCGACGGCGGCGACGATGCGGCCCCAGTTGGCGTCCTCGCCGGCGATGGCCGTCTTGACCAGGGGCGAATTGGCGATGGCCTTGGCGATGCGCCGGGCGGCGCCGTCGTCGGCCGCGCCCGATACCGAGATGGCGACGAACTTGGAGGCCCCTTCGCCGTCGCGCACGATCTGCTGGGCCAGGTCGATCGACAATTCCTCCAGCTTGGCCTTGAAGTCGGCCAAGCGGGGATCGCCGACGTCGGCCACCGGGGCGTTCCCGGCCTGGCCGGTGGCGAACAGGATCAGGGTGTCGCTGGTCGAGGTGTCGCTGTCCACCGTGATGCTGTTGAAGGAACGGTCGGCGGCCGGCGCCAGCAGCGCCTGCAGGACGGCGGCGGGCAGGGCGGCATCGGTGCAGACGTAGCCCAGCATGGTCGCCATGTCGGGGGCGATCATGCCGGAGCCCTTGCAGATGCCGTTGATCGTCACCGTCGTGCCGTCGATGCAGGCCGTCCGGGTGGCGCCCTTGGGGAAGGTGTCGGTGGTCATGATGGCCCGCGCCGCGTCCGCCCAGGCTTCGGCCTTGAGAGCGTCGCGCAGGGCGGGCAGGCCGGCGATCAGGCGCTCGACGGCCAAGGGCTCGCCGATGACCCCGGTGGAGGAGACGAAGACCGTGCTGGGGCGGCAAGGCAGCAGGTCGGCCACCGCCTCGACGGTGGCCTTCACCGCTTCCTCGCCCAGGCGGCCGGTGAAGGCGTTGGAATTGCCGGAATTGACCACCAGGGCGCTGGCCACCCCGCCCTTCAGGTGTTCGCGGCAGGCGAGCACGGGGGCGGAGGCGGTCAGGGACTGGGTGAACACCCCGGCCACCGTGGTGCCGTGGACGAATTCCATCAGCATGACGTCGGTGCGGCCCTGGTAGCGGATGCCGCAGGCCCCGGCCGCCAGGCGCACGCCGGCGACGGGGGGCAGGTCGGGGAAAGTCGCGGGTGCCAGAGGCGATACCTTGCCGCCCATGTTCATGTCTCCCTGTTCCGGTTCAGCGTTCGCCGTTCATCACCTTGATTTCCGCCTTGGCCCTGAGTTCACGCAGCAGGGCCGCGCCAACCTCGCGGGTCATTTCGGTGCGCAGTTCCTCCTCCACCTCGGCGAAGGGCTTGGCCTTGGCGATGCGGCGGTCTTCGACGCGGATCACGTGCCAGCCGAAGGCGCTTCTCACCGGGGCGGCCGAGACCTTGCCTTTTTCCAGGGCGAAGGCGGCGCGGGCGATGTCGGGGTGGACCTCGGCCTCGGTGAACCAGCCCAGGTCGCCGCCACCGGCCAGTTCGGCGAAATCGGCGCCCTTGGCGAGGCGCTCCAGGATGGCGCGGGCCTCGCTTTCGCTGTCCGCCACGATGTGGCGGGCCCGTACCTCGGGCTTGCCTTCCCGTTGGGCGTTGTGACGCCGGTAGCGGTCCTTCAGGGCCTCCTGGGTGACGTGGGCGCGGATCTGGCGATCGAGGAACAGGCGTTCGAGGATGCGTTCCTCCAGTCCCGCCATCTGGTGCTTGAATTCCGGGTCTTCCGCCAGACCGGCCTTGCGGGCCTCGGCGGCCAGCAGATGGGTGTCGATCAGGCTGCTCAGGATCAGGGGCGTGATGGCCTTCTCGGGCATTTCCCGCAACTGGTCCGGCAGGCGGGGGCGCGCTTCCTCGATCTCGCTGCGCAGGATTTGGCGGCCATTCACCACCGCGACGACGGGATCGGCTGCCACCACCGGGCTTGCGGCGACGAGGCCCAGGATGAATGCCCAGGCATGCTTCGGGATCATGGCGGCCTCCCTTGTTCAGCGATGGCATCAGGGATAAAGGACTCGCCGCCCGTCGACAAGGGGGGGCGCACCATTGCGGCCTTGCCCTGTCCACGCCAAAGGCTTTACAGTCCACGACAAAGAGCGGTCGGGGGGCCGTCTTAAGTCAAGCTGGGAAGCTTGCGGCACGACAGAAGGCCGGAGGAGCAATGATCGGGAGGATTTCGCGCCACCTGTCTGTGGGGGGGCTTGCGAGTGTCGCCGCCGTGGTGCTCGGTGTCCTGTCGGCACCGGCGGCGGGGCAGGTCGAGTTGCGTCAGGAGCCCATTCGGCCGATCCCGCTCAACCACGACGAAGACCAGGGAAAGGTGGACCTTGGCCGTCGCCTGTTCGCCGATAAGCGTCTATCGACGGCCGGCGATTTCAGTTGCACCCAATGTCACGATTTCAGCCTTGCCGGAATCGATGGCCGGGCGCGCGCCCGCTTCCGCGAGAAGGAGGGGGAGCGCAACGTCCCCACCATCTTCAACACCCGCTATAACGTGGCTCAGGTTTGGGACGGCCGATTCCTCGATGTCGAGGCCGATATCGAAGCCACCGTCGCCTCGCCGCATAGCTTCGCCTCCCATTGGCCGAGCGTGGTGGACCGGCTGCGGGGGGTTCCCGAATATGCGGAGGTCTTCTCGAATCTCTACCGCGAGGGCTTGACCAAGAAGACGGTGATCGACGCTGTGGCCGTCTACCTGCGGGCATTGACCACGCCCAACTCGCGCTTCGACCGCTACCTGCGCGGCGACGAAGGCGCCATCGGGGCCGAGGAAAAGGAGGGCTATGCGCTCTTCAAATCCTACGGCTGCATCGCCTGTCACCAGGGGGCGGCGGTGGGCGGCAACATGTTCCAGCGCTTCGGGGTGCTGGGTGACTATTTCGCCGACAAGGCCGGCGAGGCAGTCCCGGACCTCGGGCGCTACAATGTCACCGGCCATCCCGACGATCGCTTCGCTTTCAAGGTGCCCAGCCTGCGGCTCGTGGTAAGGACGGCGCCCTATCTGCACGACGGCAGTGTGGCGACCCTTGAGGAAGCGATCCGCATCATGGCCAAATACCAGCTTGGACGGGCCATTCCGGCCGAGCACATCCATCTGATCGTCCGCTTTCTGGAAAGCTTGGTGGGCGAGCACGGGGGAAAGCCCCTGTGACCGGCGACAGGTCTCTCTTCGCTGGGTTCGTCTTGCTGGTCGGGCTGGTGGCCGGAATGTTCCTGGCCGACCGCTCCCACGTCGCGGACCTTGGCCGCTACGAGGAGGCGGTTGTCGTCTTCCGGCGGGTGGGCGAACTGGAGAGCGATATGGAGCGCAGCATGCTGCTGCTGCGCGGCGGCCACACAAGCCACTATGACGACATGGTGACGCTGGTAGGGGACCTGCGGCGCGAACGCCGCCGTCTGGAATCGGCCGTCCACCGTGGACCTTCCGACATCTTGCCGCTGCTGCGCCGTTACAGCCAAGCCAGCGAGGAACGCATCGCCATCCTGGAACGCATCAAGGCGCGCAAGGCCCTGATCGCCAATTCCCTAACCTATTTACCGGTGGTCGAGCGCGATCTGCGGGACGATCCCGGCGCTTCCGGTGACTTGCGCCGCTTGGCCGAGGAAGTCTTGCATCGCGTCGTCGTCTTCGCCGCCGGCAGCGATGCCCGGTCCCGTTTCGAGTTGGAGGACAGCCTGGCCCGCCTGTTCGCGGCGGTCGGCGAAGCGAGGGAGGAAAGCGCCGCCTCGTCCGTCTTGCGCCACGGACGGGTGGTGATGGAGGAATTCCAGGCACTGCTTGCCGATGTCGATTCCTTCCTGCAAGGCCGTCCCAATGCCCTGCTCGACGCGATCGGGCAGAGCCATCAACGCCATCTGCGGCACCGCATGGATGGCGAGGAGACCATCCGCCAGGGTCTCATCCTTCTCTCTGCCCTGCTGGTGATCGGGATGGGCTATACCTTCCTGTCCCTGCGCCGGGCCCGGCAGGCGGAGGCGCGCGGTCGCGGCCGCATGCTGGACGCCATCGAGAATTTCGCCGAAGGATTCGCCCTGTTCGATGCCCAGGACCGGCTCTTGATGTGGAACGACAAGCTGCTGCAGTTCTTTCCCGGCGGCCGCGCCGCGTTGTCCGGAGCGCCTACCTTCGAGACCTTCATGCGGGCGGCGGTCGGCGCGGGGGACATCCTGGTCGGCGAGGACGGCACCGAATCCTGGATGCAGGAACGGCTGCGCCGCCATCGCAATCCCAGCGGCATGATCGAGATATGCAAGCGGGACGGCCGCACCGTGGAAATCCGGGAACGCCGCACTGCCGAGGGCGGCGTGGTGGTGACCTATGCCGACGTCTCGGAGCGGGTCGCCATCGCCGAAAAGCTGAAGCGCCACCGCGCCGACCTGGAACGGGCCCAGGAACTGGCCCACATGGGAAGCTGGAGCTACGATCTGGCCACGGCCGAGTTTTCCTGGTCGCCGGGGCTCTATCGCATCTTCGGCCGCGATGCCGCGACCTTCCATCCCACGCCGGAAGCGGTCCTGGAAAGCGTCCATCCCTTCGACCGGCAACGGGTGCGTGAAGACCTGGAACGACAGGTGGTAAGCCCCGGCACCCATACCGCCGAATACCGGATTTTGCGGCCGGACGGCACGCTCTGTTACCTCCGTTCGGTGCGCGAAGTGCTGGCCGATGCGAATGGCAAACCGGTCATGATCACCGGCATCGCCCAGGACATCACAGGGCGCCGGCGGTCCGAGGAAACGCTGGACCGCCTGTTCCAGGCCATCGAGCAAAGTCCCGTCTCGGTCGTCATCACCGACGCCCACGGCAATATCGAATACGTCAACCCGGCCTTCGTGCGGGTAACCGGCTACACGCCGCTCGACGTGATCGGTGCCAATCCGCGGGTTCTCAAGTCGGGCTACAATTCGCCATTGGTCTACAAGGAGCTTTGGGAGACCATTCTGGCCGGCAGGGAATGGCGCGGGGAACTGCATAACCGCCGGAAGAACGGCGCCCTGTTCTGGGAGTCCGTATCCATTTCGCCGATCAAGGACCCGGATGGCGCCATTACCCACTTCCTCGCCATCAAGGAAGATATCACCCAGCGCAAGGCCATCGAGGATAAGCTTCTGCGCCAAGCGAACTTCGACGACCTGACCGATCTGCCCAACCGCGTCCTCGCCATGGACCGCCTGTCCCAGGCCCTGGCCCAAGGGTCCCGCGAGCGGCGCCTGGTCGCCGTCATGGTCGTCAACCTGGACGATCTGAAGAAGATCAACAACACCCTGGGCCTTGCCGCGGGCGACACGCTTCTGGTGGAGGCTTCGCGGCGATTGGCCGCCTGCGTGCGCGACGGCGATACCATCGCCCGCCTGGAAGGGGACCAGTTCCTCATCGTCCTGCCCGACTTGACACTGACGGTCTTCGCCGAGGTGGTGGCGCAGAAGCTCCTGGCGGTCTGCAACCGGCCTTTCGTCCTGGACGGCCAGGAGGTTTTGGTGACCGCGCGTCTGGGGCTTACCATTTCGCCGACCGACGGCAGCGATCCGCAGGTGTTGCTGCGCAATGCCCAGGCGGCGGTGAGCCGGGCCAAGGAGATCGGCGGCAACACCTATCGCTTCTTCACTCCGCGCATGAACGAGGTGGCGATCCGTCGCTTGGCCGAGGAGAACCTGCTGCGCCAGGCGTTGGACCGCAACGAGATGTACCTCGTCTACCAGCCTTTGATCGAAACCGGTACTGGCAGGGTGGTGGCGGCGGAAGCCTTGTTGCGGTGGAACAATCCGCAACTTGGCTTGGTGCCGCCGGATCAGTTCATCGCCACCGCCGAAAAGACCGGGATCATCGTGCCGGTCGGCGAATGGGTGCTGCGCCGTGCCTGCCGGACGGCCAAGGACTGGAACGACCAGACTGGACGTTCGGTCCGCATCGCGGTCAACGTCTCCTTCCGCCAGTTCAAGGGCGGTACCCTGGTGGATATCGTGGCCCGTGCCCTGGAGGAGACGGGGCTTCCCGCCGAATGCCTGGAACTGGAAATCACGGAAAGGGTTCTGATCGAGGACGATCCGGAAACCGGCGTGATCCTGAACACCCTGCATGAAATGGGCGTGCGATTGTCCATGGACGATTTCGGCACCGGATATTCGTCGCTCAGCTACTTGAAGAAGTTTCCCTTCGATACCATCAAGGTGGACCGGTCTTTCGTGCGCGACGTCAACGACGATCCGGACGACGCGGCTCTGGCGTCGGCGATCATTGCCATGGGGCATAGCCTGGGGCTCCGGATCATCGCCGAAGGCGTCGAGACGCCGGCACAACTCCAGTTCCTCAAGGAACGGGGTTGCCACATCATCCAGGGCTACTATTTGAGCCGTCCCCTGGCCGAAGTCGATTTCGCATCCTTCCTGCGGCGGAGCGATGGATGATAGATCGCCTGCCCGCCGTCCCGCCTCACGTCGATGTCGATGCCCGCACGCGCGAGACCCTGATCGGAGCCGTCAAGCTGGTGCTGGGACGCATGAAGCAGGCAGGCCTGCTCGACAACTCGATCGAATATCCCCATTTGCTTGGGGATGCCCGGCGGATGGCTGACTTTATCCGTTTGTTCAAGAACAACCGCCGGCTGGCGCAGGACCTCGCCCTCGACATCAAAGGTCGGGCGGTGGAAGCGGACGACGAAAGGCTGGTCTGCGGCGTCACCCTGGCCCAAGTCGAACGCATGCTGGTCTTCACCTGCGCCAAGCGGGTCTTTCAGGACGGTGGCAAGGAGACGATTCCTCCCGGCATCGAAAGCTACATCGCCTTCGCTTGGCAGCTTCCCCTGCTGGAGGCCTACAAGGTTTTATTGTCACCCGCCCACATCAAGATCCTCGATGCGAATCTCCTGCTGCTCCGCGATATCCGTTCGATCCGGGCGGTGGCCGTCGGCGACCCGTCGCGGTTGCGCCAAGCCATGGATGTAGCCGGGCCGCGCTTCGCCGAGGCCATCGCGGCCAATCCTGACTGTTTGGCCGGCCTGGGAAGGGTGGAGAAGGCGGTCTTCGACCGCCTCGCCCGCTACGCGGGGCCGCGCATCTGGGACACTTTGGCCCATGAAGCTCAGGTCGTCGCCGAACTGGCCGGGCGGCCGCCGGAACGCCTCAAGGCCCTGGGGCCAAGCATGGGCGACATCTGCCTGGCGGCGCTGCTCTTGCTGGACGACGTGCCGTCCCACCTGTTCGAGCCCTTCATGGAATCCTTCCGGGCCATCCTGGGACCGGAGGGTGGCGCGCTGCTCGGCGACGAAGCCTTCGTTCGGGAAATCCTGCGGGAGGTGGTGGAGCGCTTCCGCAGCCTGAAGGACATGCCCGAAAACAAACGAGGCAACATCGCCGAGATCGCCGATCTGAAATGGAGCGCCCTGGCACCTAAGATCGACGCTTGGCGGGCCGGACGTCCGGCGGCTTCATGACGCGGTGACGGGCGGCGATTCTTCGGCATCGCAGCGGTTCTCCAGCGGAGCCCGCATCTGGTCTCCGGGCGGCAGGACCAAGCGGCCGATCAGGCCGGGCAATTGCTCCAGGTGCCGAAGATCGTCTTCGTGCGGCGCATCGAATTCGGTGAGCACGCGATCCACCAGATCGATCAGGCTCAGGCACATGGCAGCTGCCGGCAGATGGCGGGTGGACTTGATGCGCCGGCCGATGTCTCGGGAAACCTGCGCCAAGTGCTGGAGGTATTCCCGCGCCTCCGTCTTGTCGCCGGTGCCGTTCAGGCCGGGCAGGATGCGGTCGACCAGATAGCCGATCTGGTAGGCATCGCGTTCCACCTTCTGTTCGTTGATGCGCGCCGCCGCGCTTTCGACCATTCGCTTCATGCGGAATGGGTCGACTTGCCCCATGGCCCGGCATTGCAGCGGATTGGGCACGTCGAAGACCTGGACGACCTGCGTGCCCGGACGTGCCTGGAGCCGGCGGTCCGGTCCAACATATTCGCTGGTCACGACGAATCTCTTGCGCTTCTCGATCAACTGCATGATGCGGTCGACCAGTTGCTCGGGCGTGAAGGGCTTGGTGAGGACGGCATCGGTTCCGGAATCGATGATCCCGCGCATCATCGGCAAACTCGGGTTGGACGCCAGGGTGATGGCGACCAGGAATGGATTGGACCCCAATACACCGTGCCGCACATCTCGGATGACCTCGCTCAGATTTCCTTCCGGCAGGATGGTGTCTCCCACGAGCAGATCGACCGTGCCCTGCTCGATCGCGTTACGGATGGCGAGGAGATTGCCGGTGGATTGGATGGTATGGAAGCCGTGCTCGTGAAGCGCTTCTTCCAACTGCCGGCGAACGGTGACGTTGGGCTCCGCCAGAAGCAGGCGGATGTTGGCCAGATCGTATGTCAGCATACGCTTTCCTCTCGCCCGGCCCCATGTCCGGCTACCGAAAACCGGAACCTTGCCACCGGGACGGCGACCCCATAGATCGTTTCGGTATTTGATTGATGCAATGTCGCCGCAAGGAGCCGTGAAGTCAATGGCCGCAGGTTAGGAGCCAGTGGCGGCCAGTCGGGTCCAGACGGCCAGTGCCTGGGCCGTGTCGGCCACATCGTGGACCCGCAGCACATGGGCGCCCCGGGCCACTCCGGCCAGGGCGGCAGCCAAGGAGCCGGGCAGGCGGTCGGTGGGAGGTTCCCCGCGGCTGAGGCGACCGATGAAGCTCTTGCGCGAAACCCCCAGCAACAGGGCGCAGCCGAGTTCGGCAAAGCGCTCCAATCCGGCGACCAGCGCCAAATTGTGATCGACCGTCTTGCCGAAGCCGATGCCCGGATCGACGGCAATGCGTTCGGGCGGGATGCCCGCCGACCGACAGGCATCCACCCGGTCGGCCAGGTAGCCGAAGACTTCCGCCACCACGTCGTCGTAGCGGGGATCGTCCTGCATGGTGCCTGGTTCGCCCCGCATGTGCATGAGCACCACCGATGCGCCGCTCCCCGCCACGGCGGGCAGCGACCCCGCGTCGCCCTCCAGGGCGGTGATGTCGTTGACGATACGGGCGCCCGCGGCCAAGGCTCCCTTCATGACCGCCGCGTGGCGAGTATCGACGGAAACCAGGGCGCCTTCTGCCACCAGGGCTCGGACGACCGGAATGACGCGGCGGAATTCCTCCTCGACGGAAACCGGGGCGGCACCGGGCCGGGTGGATTCGCCGCCCACGTCCAGGATGTCGGCCCCCTGGGACATCAAGGACCTTCCGTGGGCGATGGCGGTCTCGGGCCGGAAATACAGCCCACCGTCCGAGAAACTATCCGGGGTGACGTTGACGATGCCCATCAGTCTCGGGCGATCAAGGGTCAGTCCGGCGAAGCTCGACGCCATCAGCCGCCCGGCTGCGGCTCCGCCCCGAAAGGCGGCGACGGCTTCTTGCCGCTGGAAGGCACCGAAGATTTGCGGCCACCCGGCGGCATGTCCTTGGGCCAGCCGTTTTCTTCCGGCCGGGTGATGGTCTCGCCGCGCAAAAGGGCCTGGACCTCGTCGCCCGACAGGGTTTCGTATTCCAGCAAGGCGTTGGCCAGGATATCCAGATCGCCGCGACGTTCCGTAAGGATGCGCCGCGCTTCCGATTCCGCCTCGTCGATCAGGCCGCGAATTTCCTCGTCGATCAGCCGGGCCGTGGCGTCGGAGACGTTCTTGTGCTGGGTTACCGAATGCCCAAGGAAGATTTCTTCCTGGTTGTCGGTGTAGCGTAGCGGCCCCAGCTTCGACGAAAATCCGTATTCGGTCACCATGCGGCGCGCCATATCGGTGGCCTGCTTGATATCGTTGCCGGCACCGGTGGTGACGTTCTCGCGGCCGAAGACCAGTTCTTCCGCCACCCGGCCACCGAAGGTCATGGCAAGTCGCGACTTCAACTCGGCGATCGAGAAGCCGTAGCGGTCGCGTTCCGGAAGGGACATGGTAAGCCCCAGGGCGCGGCCGCGTGGGATGATGGTCACCTTGTGCAGGGGATCGTGCTTGGGCACCACCAAGCCGACGATGGCGTGGCCGGCCTCGTGGTAGGCGGTGAGCTTCTTCTCTTCGTCGGTCATCACCATGGAGCGCCGTTCGGTGCCCATCATGACCTTGTCCTTGGCGGCCTCGAAGTCGGCCATGGTGACCACGCGCTTGCCGGCGCGGGCAGCCAACAGTGCCGCCTCGTTCACCAGGTTGGCCAAGTCGGCACCCGAAAAGCCGGGAGTGCCGCGGGCGATGGTGCGGGCATCGGCGTCGGGAGCCAGCGGCACCTTCTTCATATGGACCTTGAGGATCTTTTCGCGGCCCAAGATATCCGGGTTGGGCACGGTGATCTGGCGATCGAAGCGGCCAGGGCGAAGCAGCGCCGGGTCGAGCACGTCGGGACGGTTGGTGGCGGCGATCAAAATGACGCCTTCGTTGGACTCGAAGCCGTCCATCTCCACCAGCAACTGGTTGAGGGTCTGCTCGCGCTCATCGTTGCCGCCGCCCAGGCCGGCGCCGCGATGGCGGCCGACCGCGTCGATTTCGTCGATGAAGACGATGCAGGGCGCGTTCTTCTTGGCCTGCTCGAACATGTCCCGGACGCGCGACGCCCCGACGCCGACGAACATCTCGACGAAGTCGGAGCCGGAGATGGTGAAGAAAGGCACGTTGGCCTCGCCGGCGATGGCGCGGGCCAGCAGGGTCTTGCCGGTGCCCGGCGGGCCGACCAGCAGGCAGCCCTTGGGGATCTTGCCCCCTAGGCGCTGGAACTTGTGCGGGTCCTTGAGGAACTCGACCAGTTCCTCCAACTCCTGCTTGGCCTCGTCGATGCCGGCCACGTCCTCGAAGGTGACGCGGCCCTGCTTCTCGGTCAGCAGCTTGGCGCGCGACTTGCCGAAGCCCATGGCCTTGCCGCCGCCCGACTGCATCTGGCGCATGAAGAAGATCCACACGCCGACGATAAGCAGCATGGGGAACCACGAGATCAGCACACCCGACAGGGTGGGGGCGTTCTCATCCCAGGGGGTGGCCTGGATATGGACGTTCTGCTGGCGAAGCGTCCCGACGATGTTGGCGCTTTCCGGAACGTAGGTGACGAAGGAACGGCCGTCGCGGTAATGGCCCGTCAGGTTGGGGCCCTGCATCACGACGTCGCGCACTTCCCCGGATTCGACCGAGGCCATGAAGTCGGAAAAGGCAACGATTCCGTGGGGGCCGCGCGGGGCGGCGCCCTGGAACAGATTGAACAGGGCGAAAACCAGAAGCCCGATGATGACCCAGAGCGCCAGGTTCCTGCTGAAATTCACGTGTCGAGTTCCTCTCGCGCCGGAAAAGCCGGTTCTTGCCTCTAAGACATAGTACGTTCCCGCCAATCCGCAACGGCAAATCCGAGGATCGCGGGCGGATGTGGCCGGGCGCCACTATAGCGGACCCCGACGGCGGGGAGAACAGCCTCGTGGCGACGCGGCCCCTCCGGCTCGATACGCAGGCGCCCCCGCCAGGGTCGCAGGCGGCAGCCGCCCAAGGTCCGCAGGGCGATGCCGCCGCCTTCGGCAAGCGCCGCCCGCAGGCGCTCCAGGCGGTCTCCGCGCGGCGGATAGGCCGCCTTCCCCACGGCCATCAGCAATCGTTCCAGGGCCCGGCGGGCCACGTCGGGAGGCACCGAAACCAGGGCGGCGCCGTCAACCAGGGCGAAGCCATCCGGGTGGAAGGCGGCGGAACAGGCCAGGAAACGGGCAACTTCGGCCTCGGCGGCGGTCCGATTCCTGCCTGCCCGACTTGCGGCTTCCGCCGCCGCCAGGCTGGCGATTCCATCGTGGCGCAAGCGGGCGCGGGCGAATCGGAGGTCGCGGTTGCTGGGGTCTTCGATCCAGGGGTGGTCCGCAGCGAGGAGGGTAGCTCGCAGGCGCTCCTTGGGAATATCGAGCAAAGGGCGGAGAAATCTGACCGCCGGGCGCTCCACCACCGACGCCATGCCGGCCAATCCGTCGGGGCCGCTGAGGCGGGCTTGACGCATCAGGTAGGTTTCCGCCTGGTCGTCGTGGTGATGGGCCAGCAGCAGGTGCAGGACGCCCTCGCGTCGGCACCAATCCTCCAGGAGGGTATAGCGGGCCTGGCGGGCGGCCTTCTGAATGCCGGTGGCCGGCTTTTCGCCTTCCCAGCGGAGGACCCGATGGCCGATTCCCAAGGTCGCCATCCAGTCTCCTACCCGGGTGGCCTCGGCGGATGATTCGGGCCGCAGGCCGTGATCCACGGTAAGCGCAGTGACACCGCCGCCCCTGGCTTCGGCCCAGACGGCGGCAAGTCGGGCGAGGGCGAGGCTGTCGGCGCCGCCCGAGACCGCCACGGCCAAGCGCGGCCGCCGCTCGAAGGGGCCGACGGTCGCCATCAGGCGGCCGAATTCCTCGGAAACGAGGGGGAGGGTCACTTGCAGCCGAGCCGAGTCTTCTCGCCGTCCACCTTCTTCTTGACCACGGCCGGGGCGTCGGGGAATTCCCGCGTCAGCTTCCCGAAGGTGGTGCAGGCCTGGTCCTTCTTGTCCAGGTTGGACAGGGCCATGCCCAGCTTGAGAAGGGAGTCCGGGGCCTTGCCACCCTTCGGGGCGGCACCGTAGGCCTTGAGAAAGCCCTCGGCGGCCTTCACGTAGTCGGCTCGTACGTAGAAGGTCTCGGCCAGCCAGTAACGGGCGTTTTCGGTCAAAGGATCGTTGGGATGGGCGTCGACGAAGGCCTGGAGAGCCAATTCCGCCTGGTCGTACTGGGCGCGCCGCAGCAGATCGAATGCGTGGTTGTATTGGTCCTTGGTCGATCCCTCGGGCAGGGCGGCGGTCTTGGCGTCGCCTTTGCCGGTGATGAGCGTGGTGCCCTGGCCGGAAGCGTCCACGCCCGCCGGGCCCTTGGCCGCCAGCGGCTGCGGGGCCTTGGCGGCCGGGTCGGCCTGCTTGATGGTGGCGGGGGAACCGAGCGGCAGCACGCCCTTGCCTAGATCCTGGGCCGGCCCGGTGGGGGCGAGTCCGCCCGCTCCCTGCGGGGGGGCGCCCATGGCCGGGGGCTGGGCCGCGGCTCCGCCCTTTTCCAAAGTTCCCAGGCGGTATTCGATGTCGCCGACCGCCTTGTCCATGCGCGTGTGGGCTTGGTTGGCCCGGTGCATGGCTTCTTCGACCTTGCCGGTAAGGCCGCGGATCTGTTCCTCCAGGTCGCCGATGCGGTCGTTGAGCCTTGCCACGCCGGCACCGGAGGGGGGCGCGGAACCGCCCTCGTTGACCGACAGGGGGGTGGCCGGCGCATTGCCGCCGCGGGCGACCTGAACGTTGAGGGTCCGGATGTCCCGTTCCAGGCGGTCGATGCGGTCCATCAGGGCCCCCATTTCGCGGTCCTGGGCCAAGACACCGCCCGACGGGGCCGCGATGCCGATCAGGAGCACCGTTCCCGCCGCCGCACGGCGCAAGCCCTCGAAAGAGAAAATCCCGTGGTGGTCGAAGCGACTCATGATCCCAATCCCCTCGATGATCCCAACAAACACTCAAACGCCGCGCGAGGGCGTCCCCGGCGGCCCGACAGGAAGCTGAAGGACATTTTAGGCAGAATTAGGGCGCTTGCCCATCCCGGCCTTCGCCGGGCGAACAAGCGCCCAAAATCCTAGGCCTCCAAGCCGCGGCTGCGACTTAGTTGGCCGGAGCCCCACCGGTGATGGCGGACACGCCACGGCGATTCTGCGCCCAGGCGGCCTCGTTGGAGCCCATGGCGACCGGACGCTCCTTGCCATAGGAGATCGTCTTCACGCGGTCCTTGCTGACACCCAGGCTGACCAGGTAGTCGCGAGCGGCGTTGGCGCGACGCTCGCCCAGGGCCAAGTTGTATTCGCGGGTGCCGCGCTCGTCGCAGTGACCTTCGACGGAGAGGGTCACGGCCGGGAACTTCTTCAGCCAAGCCGCCTGCTTCTCGAGAGTGGCGCGGGCATCGGCCTTCAAAGAGAACTTGTCGTAGTCGAAGAACACACGGTCGCCGACCTGGGTCTGGAAGTAGGCCACAGAATTCTCGGCGGGAGCCTTCGCAGCGGTGGAGCCGGCACCAGCGCCAGCGCCAGCGCCAGCGCCGCCCGTGGTGGCGCCGGTGTCGGAAGCGGTTTCGCAGGCGGCAGCCAGAACCAGAGCCGCCAGCAGAGCAGTGATCTTGCGCATAAGAGTCCCCCTTACGGAGTGTACAAACAGCCATTCGCCGGACATTCCGGCCGAGGCCTAGGATTGAAACCTTTGGACAAAGCCGCCCTGCAACGAAGACGGCACACCACCGGGCCCTAAGGCCCGTTGGCGGCGCGGACTATATTATGATTGTTTCAAGGTTTCAAGGCCCTTTTCGTCACGGGTTCAAGGGCGACCATGCCGGGTCCGACGCATCCATGGGCGTCACGACCTCGCGCTCGTTATGGCCGGTGAGGTCGACCGAGTAAAGGCGGGTGACCCCGTTCTTGCCTCCGTTGAAGGGCTGCTGGCGGAAATACATCAGGACGCGGCCGTTGGGGGCCCAGGTCGGGCCTTCGACCAGGTAGTCTTCCACCAGCAGGCGTTCGCCGCTGCCGTCGGGCCGCATGACGCCGATGTAGAAGCGGCCCTTGGACATCTTGGTGAAGGCGATCAGGTCGCCGCGCGGCGACCATACGGGCGTGCCGTAGCGGCCATCGCCGAAGCTGATGCGCTGCACGTTCTCGCCGTCCGCATCCATCACATAGAGCTGCTGAGTGCCGCCCCGGTCCGAGTTGAAGACGATCTTGCGGCTGTCGGGGGCATAGCTGGGCGATGTGTCGATGCCTGGGTTATTGGTCAGTTTGACCACCTGCCGGGTGCGCAGGTCCATGGAATAGATTTCCGAATTGCCTTCCTTGGCCATGCTCATGATTACCGACTTGCCGTCCGGCGAAAAGCGCGGCGCAAACGTCATGCCGGGGAAATCGCCAAGCACTTCCTGGCGGCCGGTGTCGATGTTGAATATGTAAACCCTGGGGAGATTGCCGTGGTACGACATGTAGGTGATCTCTTGCAGGGTCGGGCTGAAGCGCGGGGTCAGCACCAGCGAGCTGCCGTCCGTGAGGAACCGGTGGTTCTCGCCGTCCTGGTCCATGATGGCCAAGCGCTTGACCCGCTTGTTGTGGGGGCCGCTTTCCGCGATGTAGACGACGCGGGTGTCGAAATAGCCCGATTCGCCGGTGACGCGCTTGTAGATGGCGTCGGCGACGATGTGGGCGACGCGGCGCCAGTTGTTGGGCACCGTGTAGTAGGCCAGCCCGACCATCTGCTGTTCGGCGAAGACGTCCCAGAGACGGAATTCGACCCGCAGCCGCCCGTCTTCCACCTTCTGGACCCGGCCCTGGACCAGGGCTTGGGCATTGAGAACCCGCCAGTCGCCGAAGCGCGGCAGGGTGTCCATGCTGGGCTGGGCCTGGATGAAGGCCTTGGGATCGACCGGCCGGAACAGGCCCGAACGCTCCAGGTCGGCGGCTACCACGCTGGCGATGCCTTGGCCGACGCGGGATTCCTCATCCTGGGTACCGATGAAGGTGGTCACCGCGATCGGCATGGGTTCGACCACGCCCTTGGTGATGTCGATGCGCAGTTCGGCGCGGGCTTCCGGAGCGGCGGCGGCCAGCACCAGGACGGCGGCCGCCAGGATGCGGCGGAGCGGGGAAACGCGGTTGGTCATCATCATCCTCCTCGGAACGAATCGCCGGGCATTGTAGCGCGAATTGTGTTCAAAGCATGTCTTTCGGATTGAAGGCGAGCGTCATGGTCTTCCAGCGGTCGTACTTGTCGGCGGGCAGCTTGAAAGGCTGGCAGGCCGGATTGTTGACGGCCCGGATGGCGCTTTCGGCGGCGGCCCGGTAGTAGGTGTCGGCGAACATGCGCATCTGGTCGACCACCTTGGACGAACGCACGGTGCCGTCCGGGTTCATCTCGACCTGGATTTCGACCACCAGATCCTTGGCGTCCTTGGCGCCGGCCGGCACGTTCCAGCAGCGCTGGATCTGTTGGCGCACCAAGTCGATCTCGCTGATGGATAGCGGCATGGCCGGATTGTAGTTACGCTGGCCAGGGCTGCCGATGGCCTTGGCGATATCCTCCTGGAAACTATCCTTCCTGGGTGCCGGCTTGTCTTCGGTTTTCGGCTGCTTCTTCTTCAGATCCTCCAGCGTCTTCAGCACCGAGGTGAAATCATCCGGCGGTTTCGGCTTGCGTTTCACCTTGGCTTCGGCCAAGCGCTGGGGAATCACCGCCTTTTCGGGCTCCGGCTCCTTCTTGGGCTCGGGTTTCGGCTCGGGCTTGGGTTCCGGCTTCTTAGGCTCCGGCTCCTTCTTGGGTTCGGGCGGCGCCGGTTCCACTTTCTCCGGTGGCGGCGGAGGAGGGGGCGGTGGTGGTGGTGGCGTGGGCTTCGGCGGCTCCGGCTTCGGCGGTTCGGGCTTGGGCGGTTCGGGCTTGGGTTCCTCCGCCTTTTGCGGCGGCGCCGTGGGCACGTTGGTCTTTTCCGCCACTTGGGCGATCTCGACCACGATGGGTTCCTCGACCACGACCGGCTCGCGCAGCAGATGCGGCAGTCCCAGGTAACCGAAGGCGATCACCAGGGCGTGCAGCAGGACGGAAAGCGGGATGCCCCAGCGCATGATACCTACCTGCCGCCCTTGGCCTTGGCCTTCGGGACGGGCGGAGCGTTGTCCTTGGAGGCCGTTATCAGGGCCACCTTGCGAAAGCCCGAGGCGTTGATGGCGCCCATCACTTCCATCACCCGGCCGTAGTTCACCCCCTTGTCGCCGCGCACGAAGATACGGGCTTCCGGGTTGGCGTGGGTGATGGCCATCAGGCGGGCTCCCAAGGCTTCCAGGTCGGTCTCGGCTTCCATGATGTAGACCTTGCCGGTGGCGTCAACCGACACCGCCAGGGGTTCGTCCTGGCCGGGAATGGCCGTTGCACTGGTCTTCGGCAGGTCGACCTGGACGCCCACCGTGAGCAGCGGTGCGGTGACCATGAAAATCACCAGAAGCACGAGCATCACGTCCACGAAGGGCGTGACGTTGATCTCGCTCATCGGCTGGGCCTTGCCTCGCCGTCCGCCGGAACGGACGCTCTTCTGGATCGAGGCGCCCATCAGTCGCGCTCCATCTGGCGCGACAGGATGGCCGAGAACTCGCCGGCGAAGCCGTCCAGGCGTCCGGCGTAGCGGTCGAGCTCCTTCGACAGCTTGTTGTAGGCCAACACCGCCGGGATGGCCGCCAGCAGACCCAGCGCCGTGGCGAACAGGGCCTCGGCGATGCCGGGGGCCACCACGGCCAGACTGGTATTCTTCGACAGGGCGATGTTCTGGAAGCTGTGCATGATGCCCCAGACGGTGCCGAACAGGCCGATGAAGGGAGCCGTCGAGCCGGTGGAGGCCAGGAAGGTCATGTAGCGTTCGGCGCGGTCCATCTCGCGGTTCATGGTGATTTCCATCACCCGGTCGATGCGGTCGGAAAGTCCGGCGCCGGAGGTCTCCGGCCCGACCGCGCCGCGGGTCACCGCCAAGCGCCATTCCCGCATGGCGGCGCCGAAGACCGCCGACATGGGATCGCGTGGCGTATTGCCGGTGCGGTCGAAGAGTTCGTCCAGCGAGCGGCCGGACCAGAACGACCCCTCGAAGTCGTCGGCCTTCTTGTTCAACCGGCGGATGACGAAGGTTTTCTCGAAGATGATGGCCCAGCAGCCGACCGAGGCGACCACCAGCAGGAGGATCACCCCCTTGACGATCAGGTCGGCCTTCATGAACAGGTTCAACATGGAGAAGTCGGCGGGATTGAGTTGCGACCCTCCCATCATCACGGCTTGGACGGCGGTAGTCTCCATGGCGTTCGACCTCTCACTCGGATATGTCTTTGAAACGGGCCCGCAAGTCCGCCGGCAAGCGCCCCGGACCTCCGGTAAGGCGCATGCAGGCAAGGTGGATTTCCATCCGCACAAGATCCTCGTCGCCCCGCCGGACGATCTGTTCGGCCCGCAGGGAGGCCCCGCCCACTTCCATGATTCGGGTGTGGATTTCAAGCCAATCGTCGAGAACGGCGGGTTTCAGGAATAGGGCGGTGCAACTGCGGACGGCGAGGGCGATGCCATGTTCGGCCTGCAGGCGCGAGCTTTCGAATCCGGCGCCGCGCATCATCTCGGTGCGGGCCCGCTCGGCGAAGCGCAGGTAGTTGGCATAGAAGACCACGCCGCCCGCGTCGGTGTCCTCGTAGTAGACCCGGATGGGATGGACGTGGGGTTCAGCCATCGGCCGGCTCCGCCAGGGACAGCAGGTCCAACTGGGCCGGTGCGCGGGCCGGCACGACGATCCCCAGGTGCCGATAGGCGGCGTCGGCCAGCATGCGGCCGCGCGGCGTGCGCATCAGGAAGCCTTGCTGGATCAGATAGGGCTCGATGACCTCTTCGATGGTGTCGCGCTGTTCCGAAAGGGCGGCGGCCATGGTCTCCACTCCCACCGGCCCGCCGCCGTAGTTGTCGGCGATGCAGCGAAGATAGCGGCGGTCCATGGCGTCCAGACCGCGGCCATCGACTTCCAGCCGGTTGAGGGCGGCGTCGGCCACGCCCGCGTCGACCGGGCTGTGGCCGGCCACGGCCGCGAAGTCCCGCACCCGGCGCAGCAGGCGGCCGGCGACGCGGGGGGTTCCGCGCGAACGCCGGGCGATCTCCATCGCGCCTTCCGGCGTCAGGTCCATGGCCAGCAGGCGGGCGCCGCGCCGCACGATTCGTTCCAATTCCTCGGGCGAGTAGAACTGCATGCGCATGGGGATGCCGAAGCGTTCCCGCAGGGGCGTGGTGATGAGGCCGGAACGGGTGGTGGCGCCCACCAGGGTGAAGGGCGGCAGGTCGATGCGCACGCTGCGCGCCGCCGGGCCTTCTCCGATGATGAGGTCGAGTTGGAAGTCCTCCATGGCTGGATAGAGGATTTCCTCTACCGCGGGGTTGAGCCGGTGGATCTCGTCGATGAACAGCACTTCGCGGGGTTGCAGGTTGGTCAGGATGGCCGCCAGGTCGCCGGCGCGGGCGATCACCGGGCCCGACGTGGCGCGGAACCCCACCCCCAGTTCCTGCGAGCAGATCTGGGCCAGCGTGGTCTTGCCCAGGCCGGGGGGGCCGTAGAACAGTACGTGGTCCAGGGCTTCGCCGCGCCCGCGCGCCGCCTGGATGAAAATGCGCAGGTTGTCGCAGACCTGGCGCTGGCCTACGAAGTCGTCCAGCGAGCGCGGCCGCAGGCTGGGATCGGAGACGTCGACCTCGATCTTCTCGGGGGTTACCATGCGGTCGGCCGTCATCGCCCGCTTCCCTGCATGAGTTCGGCGAGTCCACCCTTGATCAGCGCCTCGACGGAAGCTTCGCCGCCCAGCTTGGTCGAGGCCCGCGCCGCGGCGCCCAGGGCTTCGGAACGTCCATAGCCCAGGTTGACCAGGGCGGACACCGCGTCGGCCAACGCGGGCGCCAGGCCGAGGGGAGCCGCCGAGGCCGGGGCGGGCCCGCCGAAAGCCGCCGGGCCCAGGGCGATGCCGCCGGTCTTGTCCTTCAGTTCGCTGACGATGCGGGCCGCCAGTTTGGGGCCGACGCCGGAAGCCAGGCCCAGGGCCTTTTTGTCCTGGGCCGCCACGGCCTGCACCAACTGATCGACCGAAAGGGCGGAAAGGATGGCCAGCGCCACCTTGGACCCCACGCCCTGCACGGTGAGCAGCAGGCGGAACCAGTCGCGTTCCGCCACATCGCGAAAGCCGTAGAGGGCGATCCGGTCCTCGCGCACCTGGGTTTCGATCTGTAGCGCCACCGCTTCACCTGGGGCCAGCCGGCCCAGGGTGCGGCCGGAACAGAAGACCAGGTAGCCCACTCCGCCCACATCCAGGATCATCTGATCCTCGCCCACCGAATCGACGACGCCTTTCAGCTTGCCGATCATCGTGCCCCCACCAGCCTCAGCGCCGTGGCGCGGTGGTGGGCGTGGCAGATGGCGACCGCAAGCGCGTCGGCCGCGTCGGCACCCGAAGGCAGGCAGCCGGGCAACAGCATGCGCACCATCGCCTGCACCTGCTCCTTGCCGGCGGCGCCGGTGCCGACCAGGCTTTTTTTGACCAGGCTCGGCGCATATTCGTGCACCGGTACCCCGGCCAGGGCCGGAGCCAGAAGCGCCACGCCGCGCGCCTGGCCCAGCTTCAGGGTCGTCTCGGGATTGCGGTTGACGTAGGTCTGTTCCACCGCCGCCTCGGCCGGGCGGTGATGCCGGACGACATCGACCAGGCCCTCGTACAACTGCGCCAAGCGTTCGGCCAGCGACAGGGTTTCGTCGCTGCGCACCGCGCCGTCGGCGACATGGGCGAGGCGGTTGCCTTCCACCTCGATCACGCCCCAGCCGGTGGTGCGCAAGCCCGGGTCCAGTCCAAGAAGCCGCATTATCCTCTTTGTCCGTCTGTCCCGGCGCCCATGGATGGTCAGGCGTCCAGGCGTTCCATGATCGCATCGGGGACGTCGAAATTCGCCGCCACCCGTTGCACGTCGTCGTTGTCGTCCAAGGCGTCCAGCAGTTTGAACAGGGTGCCGGCGACCGCTTCGTCGGCGACCGGCACGGAATTCTGCGGCTTCCAGTCCAGGCGGGCCGCCGCCGCGTCACCGAACTTGGCAGACAGGACGTCGCGCACCACGGACAGGTTGTCGGGGGCGCAGGTGACGACATGGCCGTCGTCGGTCGATTCCACGTCGTCGGCGCCCGCTTCCAGGGCCGCGTCGAACATGGCCTCGGCTTCCGCGGCCGCCGTCGGATAGTGGATCAGGCCGACGCGCTGGAACATGAAACTGACGCTGCCCGTCTCGCCCATGGTGCCGCCGTTCTTCGAAAAGGCGGTGCGCACTTCGGAAGCGGTGCGGTTGCGGTTGTCGGTCAGGGCCTCGACGATCACCGCGACGCCGCCGGGGCCGTAGCCCTCGTAGCGCACTTCCTCGTAAATGGCGGTGTCCTCGCCGCCCACCGCGCGCTTGATGGCGCGGTCCACGGTGTCCTTGGGCATGTTGGCCGCCCTGGCCGCCAGGATGGCGGCGCGCAGGCGCGGGTTGGATGCGGGATCGGGCAGGCCGCTTTTGGCGGCCACGGTGATTTCACGGATGCACTTGGCGAAAACCTTCGCCCGCTTGGCGTCCTGCGCGCCCTTGCGGTGCATGATGTTCTTGAACTGGGAATGGCCGGCCATCGCTTGCCTGTCTCGCCTGTCTGAATGTGTTCTGGACCGAATGAAGCGCGGGCAAGCCCGCGCGGGGAAGGAGCATCCTTCCGTTGGCACCGGAATATGGCAAGATTCGGGCGACAGGGAAACAGGACAATCTGCGCGAGGGCTAATACCCGACCCCGGTCAGGTAGAGCCCGGACGCCGGGGCGGTGGGGCCGCCCTGGGCGCGGTCGCGGGCTTCCAGGGCCCGGCGGACGTCGGCGGGCGTCCACTTGCCTTCCCCCACCAGCTTCAGCGTCCCCACCATGTTGCGCACCTGGTGATGGAGGAAGGAACGGGCGCGGGCGACCACGTGGATTTCCTCGCCCCGCCGCGACACCTCCAACTGGTCCAGGGTGCGCACCGGCGAATTGGCTTGGCAGAGCGCGGCGCGGAAGGTGGTGAAGTCGTGCCGGCCCAGAAGTTCCCGTGCGGCCTCCGCCATGGTCTCGGCGTTCAGCGGCGCGCTCACCCACCAGACCCGGTCCCGGTCGAGGGCCGGCGGGGCGCGACGGTTGAGGATGCGGTACAGGTAGGTTCGTTCGACGGCCGAGAAGCGGGCGTGGAAACCGGCATCCGCCACCTCGGCCCGCAGCACCGCGATGGACCGCGGTTTCACCCAGTAGTTCAGGGCGTCGCGCACCTTGTCGGGGGGCCAGTCCTTCTCCAGGTCGAAGTGGGCCACCTGGCCCAGCGCGTGGACGCCGGCATCGGTGCGCCCGGCCACATGCAGGCGGACTTCCGTCCCGGCAAACCGGGCGACGGCTTCTTCCAAGGTCTGCTGGACGCTGGCGCCCGCGGCTTGGCGTTGCCAGCCGACGAAGCCG
The DNA here is from genome assembly GCA_039908345.1 of Magnetospirillum sp. WYHS-4. Lineage (NCBI taxonomy): Bacteria > Pseudomonadati > Pseudomonadota > Alphaproteobacteria > Rhodospirillales > Rhodospirillaceae > Magnetospirillum > Magnetospirillum sp. WYHS-4. The sequence goes on along the minus strand of JAMOBD010000002.1, from coordinate 135,491 downwards.
CTGCCGTCGTATTCCACGGTGATGCGATAGCGGGGCATGGCGGAGTTTTGCCCTCTTAGCGTTTCGTTAGCAACATGGTAGTAGGGAATGGACTGGGGAACGACAGGACTTTCCGTATGACCGAGCAGCCCGCGCCGGTAGCGCTGGAGATCAGCGAAGAGGACTGTGATTCGCTGCATATCCTGCCGCTCGCCATCCTGCCCATCCAGACCCCCGCCCTGAAACGCGCCCGCCTGATCAAGAACATCCGACTGGAGACGATGGTCGAGATCTTCAAGAGTTCCGAGTCCGGCAGCGGCCAGTTGGGCGTCGAGGATCTGGCCCACGAGTTCGGCTGGCCGACCAACGATCCCCATCCCGACCTGATCCTGCTGCGCAAGCTGGCCTTGATGCCATCCTACGACGTCTATTCCCTGCGGGTGCTGTTGCGCCAGAACGGCATTCCGGTCAACGACATCGCTGCCTTGAAGCTGTCGCCGGCGAAGAACCGCGAACTGACCGAATACATGGCCCGCTTCACCCGGCCGCTCATCTTGCAGATCTACGGCGACGAGGACCTGAGCATCCAGAGCTTCGAAGACGTGATCGGCCTGTTCCGCGACCCCGACATCCGCAAGGCCAGGCAGAAGCTGGAAGTCATGGCCGGCAAGTTGGGCATCAAGCTGGAAGAGGTGCCGCGGTTCCTGGAGGACTACGGCGACATCTTCCTGTCTCTGTCTTACTACCGGAAGTGCCTGGACGACATCACGCCTTCCATCGACCAGTTTCTCGATTCCCTGGACGAGATCCGCAAGAACTGGCAGCTCAAGGCCGACCCCGGCCTGATGAAGACCTGCACCCAGGTGCAGGCCACCTTCAACAACCTGATGGCCAACATCTCGGGGCGCTTCGAGAACTTCGACCGCTCCACCGAGAAGATGTGGGACAACATCACCGGCGCCAAGTTCCGCAAGGTCCAGCAACTCATCGAAAGCTACCATACGACCATCGGCGGCGTGCTCTGCTCGCTTACGGTCAAGATGGACGCCTGGACGGCTCTGTTCCCCAAGCCCGAGATCGGCGGACCGGTCAAGCGTGCCGAATTCGTGATGACCGAGATGAAGCAGGGCATCGAGCGCATCCTGCGCATCGAGGACGCGGCGCCCATGCTGGCCGAACTCGACAACGACGAAGCCCCGTGAGCCCCCGACTGCCCCCGGAACATCCGCAGCGCCGGCTACTCGCCGATGAAATCCACGCCCGTCCGCACGAGAGCTTCTCCACCCCGGCCCGAGCGTCCCATTTGGCGCTGCTTGGCTGCGACCCGGATGCCGAACGCCGTCAGGTGGCGGAGCTTTGCATCCGGCTGGGGGCGCCGACGCCGGCTGGTGATGCCGTCCACCACGCCGCCGACCTGGGGCCCTTTCGACTGCGCTGGGAGCGCCATACCGAGTTCTCCTGCTATACCTTCCTGGTTCCCGGCCCCTTCGCCGAGCCCTTCCAAGGCAGCGCCCTGGACGTCGTGCCCGGCGACTGGCTGGCCTGTCTGCCCGGCGAAGTTCTGGCTGCCCTGCATGTGGTCTTCGAGACGGGAGAGCGGTCGCCCGAGAACCTCCAGGTCCTTTTCGGCGGGCATTCCCTCTGCGGCAGCCGCATCGCCGGGGCGGCGGCCTTGGCCACCGACTTCCGCATCCATACAGACGGTTTCGGCCGTGCGCTGGTGCGCGACGATGGCCTGACTCGCGGCCAAGCCGGGCGCGTGCTGCAACGGCTGACCGAGATCGAGACCTACCGCATGATGGCCTTGCGCGCCTTGCCATTGGCCCGCGAGTTGGCTCCGACCGTCGCCGAGCATGGCCGGTTGTTGACCGGCATCACCGACAGCTTGGCCGACCCCAAGGACGGCAACGACGACCGCGCCCTGCTGGATCGTCTGAACCGCTTGGCGGCGGACTGCGAGCGGCTGGCCTCGGCCTCGGCGGGGCGGCTGTCGGCCTCGCGGGCCTACCACGCCCTGGTACAGGCGCGCATCGCGGACTTGCGGGAAGACCGCTTGCCCGGCCTGCAGACGGTGGCCGAATTCATGCATCGGCGCCTGAGCCCCGCCATGGCGACCTGCGAGTCGGTCTGGCAGCGCCTGGAATCCCTGTCGGCGCGCATCGACCGGGCCGGCGACCTGCTGCGCACCCGGGTCAACATCGCGCTGGAGGAAAAGAACCGCGACCTGCTCAAATCCATGGACAAGCGGGCCCACCTCCAGTTGCGGCTGCAGGAAACCGTGGAAGGTCTGTCGGTGGTGGCGATCAGCTACTACCTGGTGGGCCTGGTGGGATATGCCGCCAAGGGCCTGAAGTCGGCAGGCTTGCCGGTCGATCCGGACATCGCCGCCCTGGTGGCGGTGCCGGTGGCGGTGGGGATGGTCTGGACGGGTGTCAAGCGCCTGCGCCGCGTTCTGGGAGACGGACCCCGCCGATGACGCCGGCTATCCGATCTCCTTGAGGTACTGACGGGCCAGTTCGACGTAGTGGGGGACGGTGGCGGCCATGGTCCGGCGGTCGGATTCCGTGAGGTCGCGTACCGGCTTGGCGGGCATGCCGGCCCAGAGCTGACCGGGCGTGACCACCTTGCCGGGCGGCACCAGGGCGCCGGCCGCCACCATGGCGCCGACGGCGACCACCGCCCCGTCGAGCACCGTGGCGCCCATGCCGACGAAGCAGCCGTCTTCCAGCATGCAGGCGTGGATGATCGCTCCATGCCCGATGGTGACGTCGGAGCCGATATAGGTGGGATTGGCGCGGCTGGAGACGTGCACGATCGTGCCGTCCTGGATATTGGTCCGCTCACCGATGCGGATCGCGTTGACGTCGCCCCGGAGGATGCAGCCGAACCAGATGCCGCTGTCGGTGCCGACCTGCACGTCGCCCGCCACCACCGCCGTCGGCGCGACGAAGGCCCCGGGTGCGATGCGGGGCAGGACTCCGTTATAGGGATAGATCAGGCCTGCCATGGCTCAGGCCTGTAGCCAGTAGCGCAGCAAGGCGCTGACCGTCCGGGGCCGTTCCAGGGGCGCCAGGTGGCCGCAGTCCTCGATCAGCACCAGGGCGGCCTTGGGGATGCGGGCCGCCATTTCCACTTGCAGGGCGGGCGGGGTGAGTTGGTCCTGCCGGCCGGCGACAACCAGGGTCGGGCAGGCGATGCCACCCAGGTCGCGGGTGCCGTCGGGCCGGTTCATGATCGCCGTCTGCTGGCGGATGAAGGCTTCTTTGCCCACTCGTTCGGCCATGGCCATGACGGTTCCGGTCAAGTCCTCGTCGCCTAAGCGGGCGTCGTGGATGAGCATCGGCAAAAGCCGCGAGGTGACGCCGCGGAACTGCCCGTGCCGGGTCATCTCGATGAACTCGCGGCGACGCACGGTCTGTTCCGGGCTGTCGGCCAGATAGGACGTATCGATCAAAGCCAGGCGCTCCACCCGGTCGGGGGCCTGGCGCAGGATCTCCTGGGCCACGTAGCCGCCCATGGACAAGCCGGCCAGCGCGAAGCTGTCCGGTGCCTCGTCCAGCACCCGGCGGGCCAGAGCCGCCATGTTGTCGTCCCGCGTCAGGTCGGCGACCTGCACCCGTGCGACGTCGGCCAGGGTCTCCGCTTGGTGGCGCCATAAGGCGTCGTCGCAGAGCAGGCCCGGCAGGAAGATCAGCGGGGTCATCATTTCACCAGTTTGCTGATGTCCTTGAATTCCGGCGTGCCGGCCCTGGCCAGCCATTCGAAGGCGACCATCTCGGCGGTGACGATGCGGGCGCCGGCTTGGCGCATGCGCTCCAGGGCCATCTGGCGGCTTTCCTCGGTGCGCGAGGAAACGGCGTCGGCCACCACGAAGACCTCGGTCCCCCGGCCCAACAGGTCCAGCACCGTCTGCAACACGCAGACATGGGTCTCCATGCCGACGACCACAGCCTGGGACCGGCCCAGTTCGCCGAAGCGCAGGCAGAATCCGTCGTCGCCGACACAGGAGAAATGCATCTTCTCCACCACCGCACCCTTGGGCAGCAGCGCCGCCACCGAGACCTCGGTATGGCCCAGGCCCTTCGGGTATTGCTCGGAGGCCAGGACCGGGATAACCAGGCGTGCAGCCGCCTTGAGCAGCAGCGTCGCATTGGCGATCACCCGCTCCGGCGCTGCCATGGCGGGCAGCAGCCGGTCCTGGATATCGACCACCAGAAGGCAGGAACGGTCGGCCTTGATCAACATGGCGAGCCCTCGCGCGTATCCGGAAACCCGGCGAGGGTAGCGCATTCGGCAGCCGATGGGCAATCGCCCACCCGTTCGAGCCGGCAGTTCTCAGTATGGGGTTGCCATGCCTTAAATGGCACCCCGCGGGACGTTTGGCCCGCATTGCCCTGGGCATGGGGAGACACTATACTCCGCCCCGCAGCAAGGGAGCCGACATGTTCGAAATCGCGCACGGGATCGTGACCATCGCGGGGTTGAAGCTGACCTTCGCCCAGGCCGGGATTATCCTCGTTGTCTTCGTGGCGATCGGGGTCTTGGGGGAGGAGGTGGCCCGCTACAAAGGGCATTCTCCTATTCTTTGGCTGGCGATCTGTTCGCTGATGCCCTTGGCCCTGCTGGCCATCCTGGTCATGCCGGCCAAGCCCAAGAAGGGCGCTGCCGCCAAGGCGGTCAAGCGCTCCGCCCGCTCGCGTCCCGGTTCCGAGGAGGACGACGGGGGGGAGACGGTCCCCAAGGTCAAGGTTGCCACCAAGGTCGCGAAGGCACGCCGCTGATTCGGCTTGGAGGCGATCCATCTAAGGCCGGAATACTCTATCCGCGCCGCTCGCGCCGCGGTTCGCTCCGTAGGGCTTTGATCAGTGCCGGCCGGAGCGGCGGAAGGTTGCGGGTGGCCGTTTCCCAGACCAATCCCCGGTCCACGCCGAAGTATTCGTGGGCCAGGTAGTTCCGGAGCTTGCGCAGCTTGTCCCAGGGGATGCCGCCGTTTTGCTTCTTGACGGCGCCCGGCACGTAATGGGCGGCCTCGCCGATGATCTCGATATTGCGGGTGACCGCGTCCACCGTGCGTTCGTCGGCGACGAAGGCATCGCGGCTCAGGCCGGCGATGTAGGACTCGATGCGTTCCAGCGAGTGGAGGATGTCGTCGATGCGTAGCTTCCAGTCACGCCTTTTCAGTTCCTTGAGTCTACGCATCGATACACTCCAGGAGAATCTTCTCCTTCATGGACCGGTGCAGCATCTCGGGCGTGGCGAGGTCGACGCGCCGGCCCAGCAAGGCCTCCAGGTGCTGCTGCAGATCCATGAATTCGAACAGACCCATGGGGCGGTCCAGTTCGACCAGCACGTCCACGTCGCTGTCGGGGCGCTGTTCGCCGCGGGCGAACGAGCCGAACACCCGGATACGCAGGACGCCCATCGCGCGGAGATGCGTTCGGTCCTGGTCGATCCGCTTGCGGACGTGGGAGAACTTCAGGAGCATGGGACGAGTATCGCCGACTAGATCGAATAGTCGAGGGATTCATGCTTGCCGCCCTGGGTCTCCAGGCCGGCTTGCTTCCATGCGGCGATGCCGCCTGTCAGGTTGTAGACGTTGGGCAGGCCGAAATCGGCCAATTGCTTCTGGGCCGCCGCGGCGCGCTTGCCCATGGCGCAGATGACCACGACCTTCTTTTCGAACAGTGCCGGGGCGCGGGCCGGGTCCAGGAAGGACAGCGGCAGCAGAACCGAGCCGGGGATGTTTTCGTACTCGAATTCGTGGGTTTCCCGGACGTCCAGCAGGATGGCCTCGCCGGCTTTCTGCCAAGCCAGGGCGGTCGCGGAATCGATTTCGGGGAGGGATGTGGACATGGCCGGATTTCCTTGACGCCCGGCGCCGCCCGGACTCTGGCCTCAGCATAAGGCGAGGAGCGGCTTCCTGTACAGGGGCGGGATGACCGGTTCCGCCGTTCCGGATTCCCACCCCAACGTGGCAAGAACGCGCCGGCTATTCTCCGTCTCCCGACTCCTCGGGAGCCAGTTCCTCCACCACGTCGCCGTTCGTCAGGGCCAGGGAACGGGGGTGGAATCGGTCCAGGTTGGAATGGTGGCTGACGGTGATGATGCCGGCGTCGGGGAATTCGTCGGCGACCAATTGCATCATGTCGATGCGTTCCTGGGGCTCAAGGGAGTCGAGGGCTTCCTGGATGAAGATCCAGTTGGGGCGGAACAGCAGCAGGCGGGCGAAGCCGAGGCGCTGCTGCTCGCCCACCGACAGCACGTCCGCCCACTGTTCGATGTCGTCCAGGCTGGGGAACAGATCTTCCAGGCCGACGCGCCGGAAGGCGTTGGCGATCTCCACCACGCCATAGGTTCCCGGGGGGGCGGGGTAGGTGAGGGCGTCCTTGAGGGTCCCGAGAGGCAGGTAGGGTTGCTGCGGCATGAAGAAGATGGGGCCGTTGCAGGGCAGCCGCAGGCGTCCGCCGCCCCAAGGCCACAGGCCGGCCACCGCCTTGCAGATCTTGAGGCAGGTGCCCGGATCGCCCGAGATCAGCACCCGCTGGCCGGGCAGGATCTCGCCGGAGAATCCTTCCACCTCGGTCTCGCCGTCCTGGTCGGCGATGGACAATTCATCAAAGGACAGGACTGGGCGTTCGCCGACTTCGACCCGGATCATCCGTGCCCCTTCCGGGTTGACGCGCTGGGCGACTTCGTCCAGGGCGTCGTGCAGGCCGAGGACCCGGTCGACCGAGGCCCGCCAGTTGGCGACGTTGGCCAGATTGTCGATGGGCCAGGACAGCGCCCCCACCATCTGCTGGAAAGCCTGGGAGGTCTGCATAAGGACGCCCAGGGTGATGGTGCCGCCGATGTAGCGTGGCGCGGCGACCAGGACCGGGAAGACTTGGGTCAGCACCGACCAGCTCGAAGTGAAGAAGAACAGGCTCGCCAGGGCCTTGGTCTGTCTGTTCCATGCATCGACCGCTCCCTTGAACAGGGTCAGCAGATTGCGCCGCTCGCCGGCCTCGCCGCGCTGCAGGGCGATTTCCAGGGAGTATTCGCGGCTATGCGCCAGCCCGAAGCGGAAGTTGGCCTCGTGTTTCTGGCGCCGGTTGGCAGCGCCGACCAAGGGCTGGCCCAGCAGCCAGGCGACGGTGGTGCCGGCCCCCGTATAGAGCAGGGCGATCCACACCAGATGGCCGGGCAGGTAGATGTCGTACCCTCCGAAATGTAGCTCGGGATCTCCCGACAGGTCCCAGAGGATGGCAGTGAAGCTGACCAGGAGCAGCAGGCAGTAGAGCAGGGAATGGGCCAACTCGACGGCCGTCTCGGTGGCGATGCGCACGTCCTCGGCGATGCGGCCGTCGGGATTGTCGTGTTCGCCGGGCCGATAGCCGAGTTGGTAATGGCGCCCCGACGCCATCCATTCGCCGAGGATCCGGTGGGTCAGCCAAGCTCGCCAAGTCACCTGCAGCTTGCGCTTGACCCAGAGATGGGTGACCACGATGACCACGTTGACGGCGATGATAAGGCCCAGCACGCCGATCAGGAACAGGAATCGGTCCATCGCCTTCTGTTCGAGGGCGTCGAAGAGCCGTTCGCTCCATTTGTTGATGGCGATGGGGATGCCGACCTGGATGACCGTCAGCGCGGTCAGCGAGGCGCTCTGGATATGGGCCTGCCAGCGGGTATCCGGGTTCGTCCAGTAGGGGCCGGCCAGCCGCAGGAACTGGGCGAAGAACGCCGCCCACTTCCTTGTGGTGGTCCGCAATCCCTTCCTCGACGAGGCGGTCCCGTCCATCCCGCTCCCCTGCTGCATGCTCCCCGGTGGATAAGGGATAAACCACGTTCCTGCCCGCCACGCCAGAGGGAACAGCGGAATGGCGGTCCCGCGAGGAACGGCGAGGCAGGTATCGATGGAGGAAGTAAGCGAGTCGCCGAATCCGCTACCGGATGTTGGCCTTGAAGGGCTTGCCCAGGTTCTCGGGGACCTGGATCACGATGTCGACCCGGCGGTTGAGCGCCCGGTTCTCGGGGCTGCTGTTGGGCGCCACCGGGCGGCTGTCGGCGAAGCCCTGGGCGGTCAGGCGGTCGCCCGGCACCCGATTGCGCTCGATCAGGTGGTGAACCACCGACACGGCGCGGGCCGCCGACAGGTCCCAATTGGACCGGAAACGCGCCGTCGCGATGGGGACGTCGTCGGTATGGCCGGCGACCAGGACCTGGCCCTTGACGTTCAGTAGAACCTGGGACAGGCGATCCAGGATGGGAGCCGCCAACTGGGTAAGGTCGGCGCTTCCCGAGGCGAAGGCGGTGGCGTCGGGAAGGCGGATGATGATCTCGCGATCCCGTTCCACCACGCCGATCTGGCCCTGCTGGATCTCCTTCGCCAGGGCCGTGCGGGTCTGGTAGAGCACGTTCTCCTTCCACTCGACGATCTCGACCGGGATTTCATCCTCTTCCTGCAAAGGCTTGACCACCTGCGTCTGGGCCACCGGCTCGACGATGTGGAAGGCGTGGCGCATGGGGCCGGCCACGTTCGTGAACTTGTCCGGGTTGAAATCGGCGAAGCTGAGCAGCATGACGAACATGCAGAACAGCAGCGACATCAGATCGCCGAAGGTCAGCAGCCATTTGGGCGCACAGTTGGGCTTCTTGGACTTGGGGGAGATTTCGTCAATCATCGCTTGACGACTTTTTGGCCGCCACCGCCGCCTGTCTTGTCGCGGTTGACGGTGTAGGAATCCTTCTGCCAGGGGGCTCTTTGCTTTTCGGGCAGGAAGGGCTCCAGGATCTCGCGCATCGAAGTGGGGTTCTGAAGTTGCTGGATCTGGAACACGCACTCGATGATCAAGGCGCGCGTGGCGCGTTCCTCCTCGCTCTTGGCTTCCAGCTTGTCGGCGATGGGGATGGCCAGCAGGTTGGCGATCAGCACGCCATACAAAGTGGTCAGCATCGCCACCGCCATGCCGCGGCCGATGGTGGTCGGATCGTTCATGCTGGAAAGCATCTGCACCAGACCGACCAGGGTGCCGAACATGCCGAAGGCGGGCGCGAAGTCGCCGATGGCGGCGAAGACCCTGGAACTGAGTTCGTCGCGCTGGATGGACATCGCCATCTCGCGGGTCAGGATGTTGCGGATGTATTCCAGGTCGCGCCCGTCGGCGCACATCTGCACGCCTTTGGCGAAGAAGGGGTTGTGCAGCTTGACGCCTTCCAGGCTGACCAGTCCGCTCTTACGCGCGCGCTTGCAAAGTGCGACGGCCTGCTCGATGTAGTCGCGCGGCCGGTCCTTCTGATAGGTGAAGGCGGCCTTGAGGCCCAGGGGAAAGGCGACGAACACGCCACGCAGAGGGAACTTGACCAGAGTGGCGGCGAGGGTGCCGCCGAACACGATCAGGATGCTCGGCAGGTCGAGGAAGATGATAAGGCTGGACCCGGTCATGATGGCCAGAAGGACCACCGTGATGCCGATCAATAGCCCGGCGATTGTCGCGATATCGATGCCCAAGAGCCTTCCGCCTCCAGTCCGGTTCCCGTCGAGGGGAAAATCTTATAACACGCTTTTTCCCAAGATTTGATAATCTGTTGGCCGGCGCAACGACGGCCGTCACAGGGGCCGGGGGAGAAGCGGGCATGAGACTGTTCCGAGTGACGGCGGTCCTTCTTCTATCGGCGGGAGGGGCGGACGCCGGCGACTCCGCCGGGCGGACCTGGGCCTGGGCAGAATCGGCCCTGCGGGCCGAATTGACGGCCGAACGGCCCGATCTCAACAAGGTGGCTTCCCTGTCCTTTCCCCTGGCGACCCGCTATCCCAGGTCGAGTGCGCTCGACAAGGCGGCCGTTTTCCTTCGCCGCCAGGACCCGGAAAGGCTGGCCTGCGGCGATCTGGCGGATTACCTCCTGATCGCCGGCTTCCTGGCGGGCAGCGGCCGCAAGCTGGATTCCCGGGCGGCGGCGGCGCGCTTCGCCGGCTGCCGCCGTGCCACCAGCCTGTTCGATTTGGCGGGCGGCTTGTTGTTCGATTGCCGCTTCGGCGGTTCGGGGAAGGCCGATCCGCGCGACGTGGCGCGACTGGCCGCCGGCCAGCGTCCCGACGGCAGCTTCGCCGAAGCCGATGGGCGCAGCAATTTCTACCTGACTTCCCATGCCACTTTGGCGCTGTTTCATTGCCAGGGACCGCCGGTGGCGGTGCGGCGCGGCCAAGCCCACCTCGAATGGGGACTGCCCCACCTGAGGCGGGCCGGCATGTTGGACGAACTGGCCGAGGCCCTGGTCTTTTTGCGCTGGATGGGTGTGGCGGCTGCCCAGTGGGACGGCCACGCCGCTCACGTTCTGTCCCGCGCCCGGCCCGACGGCGGCCTGTGCCTGCTCGACGCCCCCGGTTGCCCCGCCCACTGGCACGCCACCAGCCTGCTTCTGGAATTGGGCGGGCTGATGACCGATCAGGGTAAGGGCAAGGAATAGGGGCCGGCGCAGCCAAGGCGGAAGTGGGTGCAGTCGAACCAGTAGGGGGTCTCCTCGGCAAACGAGGAGCCGGGGAAGCGCTTGTGCAGTTCCTGGAATGCGGCGCGGGAATAGGTTCCGTGTCCCCCTGCCCGCTGGCAGCCGTGGCGGGTCGACTGGACGGCTAGGGCCAGGGCTTCGGCCAGGCCCTTGTCCTGCCCCAGCAGTCGTGACAGCAGGTTGCTGGACTTGGCCCAGGCCACCGTCCTTTCGGACAGGAATTGGGGGCCGCCGGGAACCAGGGCTAGGGCCGCCAATTCACTTTCGTCGACAAGCCGCAGAACCGGATGTTCGGCGAGAGTGCGTTCACGGATATCCGTGAGCGAGAGGTCTCCTTGCGGTATACCGACCGGTCGGTCGTATAGGTTCCGGACGATCAGGCGCGCTTCCCGATCCGGCTCTACCGGGCACCACCAGTTGTTGTCGCTGGGATTGAAGTGGTCGATGGCCTCGGCCCTCAGTTCCCGTGCCTGGCCGTAGGGCGACCAAAGCCCGCCCGCCAAGCGCAATCCCATGCGGGGGGTGCGCAACAGGAACAGCAGGGCGCGGTTCTCGCGGTGGCGTAGCGTCCAGCCTTCCTTGATCTTAGACAGCCGGTAGGCAAGGCGCTGGTCGGTCTGGGCGATCAGCGGCGATAGCTTGATGGCGGCATCCACGCCTCGCAATACGAAGGCGCGGGTCCAGGCCATGCGGGCGATGGCGGCGCGATGACGGACGGGCAGGCTAGGCGATGCCGCCGCTTCGGCCAAGCGGGCGACCGGCAGGCGGTTGAGCACCGCGATCGCGCCAGGCGAAAGCACATTCGGATTTTCCGCCGCCAAAAATTCTCCCAGGTCGCGGGCCACCAGTTGGCGGAGCGCCGTCTCGTGGCGCAAGACCGGCAGGACGGCCAATCGGCGGGCGAGATCGAGCCGCCCGCGGGCGATGGACCACTGCAGCAGACGTCTGGCCGCCCATTCGGACAACAAGGGCGGTGCCCTTTCCGCTTCCTCTTCGATCCATGTCACGGCGCTCTCGGGATCGCCTCCGAGGGCGAGCAGGCGCACGGCGTGCAAGAGAAGCAGCGGATGATCGGCTGCCTCGGGCAGGGTCAGGCGGCAGGTGACGGCCTTGCGGTGCTGTTCTTCCGCCAAGGCCAGGAGGCTGGCGGTGCGGGGATGGCTGGGGCCCATGAAGGCCAGGGCCGCCGTGGCCCAGGGAAGCCCCTCGCCCCCGTCGAAGCGGGACAGGGATTCGGCGATCAAGGCTTCGTCCTGGCCGTCGCCCCGCGGGGCAAGCCAGTCAGAGACGGTCTCGCGGGCCTGGGCTTGGCGGCGCAGTCGAAGCCATTGCAGGAAGGGAACTTCGACGGCCGACTTCTCCAGGACCGCCGCATGGGGGCCGCCGCCGCCCAGCAGGGGCAGAAACCAAGTCAGGTCCTCGCGTGCAGCGGCGAAGGACTTGGCAAGACCGGCCTCTCCATCGATGGCGTCGGCCGGCAGGGTCAGCACGTGGGCGATCTCGGCCAACTGTTCTTCCAGCAGGTCGGGCTTGCGCAGCCACCAGGCCATGATGTCGTAGAGTTGGCGGGCGATGCGATGGACCGGTGCCAGGCTGCGGTCGGCCAGGATGCGGTCGACCGCTGCCATGACCGGCTTTACCTTGGCCACTCGGTCCGAGCTTTCCAGGGCTTCCATGAGGCGGAGCAAGGCTACCATGTAAGCGGCTGCCGGGCGATGCGGCGACTTGCGGTCCGCGGCGATGGCGGCGAAGGCGGGGCGTACCCCTTCCTCGCCGAGGTAATAGGAGCGGGAGGCTTCCTGGTAGGCGCGGTCGGCCTTGGCAAGGGCGTCGACCTCTGCGCCGTAGCCGGAGGCCGGCTCGATCTCCGCCTCCTCGTCGCCGCCCCAGAGCCGGCAGGATTCGAAGACCGCATGCTGGTTGCGCAGCCAGATTTCCAGGTAGGGATGGTCCGGGCCCAGGCGCCGCTTGCGCTCGGCCAGAACCTCCAGGGCGTAGTCGAACTTGCAGTCGCCGTAATAGACTCCTTCGGGGATGGACTGGCCCAGGGCCGTCGATTCGTTCCGCCATCGGCGTTGCGGGCTGTCTTCCCGTCGTCCGGCCGCCGCGGGAATCCCCAGCCCCTTCGCGGCGCGGTAGACCAGCGCCAAGTCGTCTGCCGCTGCCGGCAGGGGGCCGGAGGGAAAGACAGTCGCCAGCGCCTCTCGGGTCGGGCCGCAGGAGTCCGAGCCGAGGGCTTGGGAGGCCGCCGACAGGAAACCGAGGACGAGGACGATAAGAATGTACATGACGAGACTATATATCATTCATCCGCTTATCCGCGCCGGGGCTGGGGGCCGTCGGCGACAGGTTTCCGCCGCGCGTGGCGAAAATGTCGATCTTGCGCCGCCGCGCAACTTTGTTGCGCCGCACAATAACCCTACGAAAAATTCTATTTTTCTAATATACCCTGGCTGTGCTAAGACTGCGGCCTCAAACGGAACCCCGGATTCCGTGACCCATGACAGATTGGTGAGGTACCATGTCGAACGGAGGGCCTAGCAGCCAGACGATTCTGGTGGTTGGCGGCGGTATTTCCGGCGTCAGCGCAGCCATCGAAGCGGCCGAGGCGGGATACGACGTCATCCTGCTGGAGAGCAGCGCCACCCTGGGCGGGCGCGTCGCGCAGCTCAACCGCTATTTCCCCAAGCTGTGCCATCCGACCTGCGGCTTGGAAATCAACTACCAGCGCATCAAGAAGGCCCGCAACCTGCGGGTGATGACCATGGCCACCGTGGCCGCCGTCGAAGGCGGGCGCGGCGATTACAAGGTCACGGTCAGGACCCAGCCGCGCTTCGTCAATTCGAAGTGCACGGCATGCGGCGACTGCGCCAAGGTGGCGGAAAGCGAGATTCCCAACCCGTTCAACTACGACATGGACAAGGTCAAGGCGGCTTACCTGCCCCATGAAATGGCCTTCCCCATGCGCTACGTGATCGACGCCAGCGTCGCCGGCACGCCGGAAGGCCAGAAGATGAAGGACGCCTGCAAGGTGGGCGCCGTCGACCTGGACGAGAAGGAAGCCACCTTCGATCTGAACGTCGGCGCCATCGTCTGGGCGACCGGCTGGCGTCCCTACGACGCCAAGAAGCTGACCTCCTACCACTACGACACCCAGGCCAACGTGGTGACCAACGTCGAGATGGAGCGCATGGCCTCCCACGACGGCCCGACCCACGGCAGGATCGTCCGGCCCTCCGACGGCAAGGAAGCCAAGAAGGTGGCGCTGATCCAGTGCGCCGGCTCGCGCGACATGAACCATCTGGCCTACTGCTCGCGCATTTGCTGCCTGGCCTCGATGAAGCATGCCTCCTACGTTCGCCAGCAGTACGCGGACTCGACGGTGGACATGTACTACATCGACATCCGGGCCCACGATAAGCTGGAGGCTTTCTATCGCCGCCTGAAGAACGATCCCCAGGTCAACTTCGTCAAGTCCAAGCCGGCCGCCATCGTGGCGGGCGAGGGCGACAACCCGGTGGTCAAGGGCGAGAATACCATCACCCGCGAGCTTTATGCCGAACCCTACGATCTGGTGGTGTTGGCTGTGGGCATGGAATCCTCCACGGCCGGTTACGCTCCCCCCGTCAAGCTGACTCAGGACGATTATGGATTCATCGTCCCCGAGGAAGCCGACGAGGATAACGGCATGATCAGCTGCGGCGTGGCCTCGGGCCCGCTGGACGTTTCCATGTCGGTGCAGTCGGCGACCGCCGCGGCGCTCAAGGCCATCCAGGCCGTTGGCGGCCGGGCTCGCTGATCGTAACGCCGGATCGAAAGGATCGAGGACCATGACGGCTGAGAGCAAGATCGGCGTTTACATCTGCAGCGGCTGCAGCATCGGCGAGTCGCTGAACGTCGGCAATCTGGAGAAGGTGGCGACCGGCGAATACAAGGTGCCGGTCTGCAAGACCCACGGCACCCTGTGTAGCGACGAGGGCGTCAAGCTGGTGGCGGACGACATCGCCGCTGGCAACGTGAACAAGGTGGTGGTCGCCGCCTGTTCGTCCCGCGTGATGACGGACCGCTTCTGGTTCGACGGCATCCACACGGTGCGCGCCAACCTGCGCGAACAGGTGGTGTGGAGCCACAAGCCCCAGGACGAGGACACCCAGTCCTTGGCGGAGGACTACCTCCGCATGTCCATCGTCGAGACCCAGAAGACCCAGAACCCGGAAGCCTGGATCTCGGGCGATTATTCCGAGACCGTGCTGGTGGTCGGCGGCGGCTATGTCGGCCTGACCGCGGCCAACGAGGCGGCCCGCGCCGGCCATCCGGTGATCCTGGTCGAACAGCAAGACAAGCTGGGCGGCAGCACCCGCGACTGGGTGAAGGTCGTCCCGGCCCGCCCGCCCTACCGCTGGCCCGAGACCAACCCGGTCAAGGAGCTGATGGGCAAGGTCGAAAAGAACGCCAACATTCGCGTCAAGCTGGGCACCACGGTCGCCAAGACCGCGGGCATGCCGGGCAAGTTCGCGGTCGATCTGTCGGACGGTTCCACCGAGACGGTGGGCGCCATCGTCGTGGCCACCGGCTGGCGGCCCTACGATGCCGGCAAGCTGGGTCATCTGGGCTACGGCGCTTCGCCCGACGTGGTGACCGGCGTCGAACTGGAAGCCATGCTGGCCAACGGCGGCGTCAAGCGCAAGTCGGACGGCAAGGCGCCCAAGACGGTGGCCTTCGTCCAGTGCGCCGGTTCGCGCGATCCTGATCACCTGCCTTATTGCTCGTCGGTCTGCTGCGCGGCATCGATCAAGCAGGCGCTCCAGATGATCGAAGCCGACCCCGAGGCCATGTGCACGGTCATCTACGAGGAACTGCGCACCCCCGGCGTGACGGAAGAATTCTACCGTTCCGCTCAGGAAAAGGGCGTGGTCTTCGTCAAAGGCAAGGTGGCGTCCGTCGACGGCAGCCTCAAGGTCACCTATCACGACGACCTGCTGGGCAACGACATTCCGCTGGAAGGCATCGACATGGTGGTGCTCGCCACCGGCATGGTGCCCAACTCCACGGTGCCCGGTTCCGCCACGCCGGAACTGCCGGACGAAAAGCTGGTGCTGGGCAAGAGCGACATCAATCCCGTCGCGCCCTTCGCGGTGGCCGGCTACAAGGACGGCGTCGCCGCGCCCTCGCCCTGCCAGACCAAGGACGTGGGCGTCGCGGAAGGCCTGCCGGTGCTGAACCTGCAGTACCGCCAAGGGCCGCACATCCCGATGCTGGCCGACGGCTTCTCGGACAGCCATTACATCTGCTTCCCCTACGAGACGCGCCGCACCGGCATCTACGCCTGCGGCCCGCTGCGCCGTCCCATGGACATGGAAGAAGCCGCCAAGGACGCGGCGGGCGCCGCCATGAAGGCGATCCAGGTCATCCACAGCGTGAAGCTCGGCCGCGCCGTGCATCCGCGCTCGGGCGACCTGTCGTATCCGAAGTTCAACTTCAACATCTGCACCAAGTGCCGCCGCTGCACGGTGGAATGCCCGTTCGGCGCCATCGACGAGGACGAGAAGGACTTCCCGTCCATCAACCCCTCGCGCTGCCGCCGTTGCGGCACCTGCATGGGCGCCTGTCCGGTCCGCGCCATCAGCTTCGACAATTACTCGGTCGAGATGCTGGTCGCGATGGCGAAGTCGGTGAAGATCCCCGACGAGTTCTCGGGCAAGCCGCGTATCCTGATCCTGGCCTGCATGAACGACGCCTATCCGGCGCTCGACATGGCCGGCATCCATCGCACCGAATGGAGCGCCCACGTGCGTACCATCCCGGTGCGCTGCCTGGGGTCGGTGAGTATGCTCTGCATTTCGGACGCCTTGTCCGTCGGCTACGACGGCGTGATCCTGATGGGCTGCAAGTCGGGCGACGACTACCAGTGCCACTTCGTCAAGGGATCGGCGCTCGCCAAGGAGCGCATGGGCAAGGTCGAGGAAACGCTGAAGAGCATGATGCTGGAAAAGGAGCGCGTCACCAGCATGGAAGTCTCCATCGCCGACTCCGCCGCCGTGGGCAAGATGATCGACGATCTGACGGCCCAGATCCTCAAAGTCGGTCTCAACCCGTTCAAGGGATTCTAAGCCATGAACGCTCCGACCCCGACCCGCAAGTACGACCTGTCGTTCGCCCGCTGGGTGCGCGACAACATCGACGGCGGCGACCGCATGAACATGTGCATGCAGTGCGGCGTCTGCTCGGGCTCCTGCCCGATCGGCACCAACATGGACAACGGCCCGCGCAAGACCTTCATGATGGTGCGCGCCGGCATGAAGGAGGAGGTGCTCAAGTCCACCACCCTGTGGAACTGCGTCTCCTGCTACAACTGCGTGGTCCGCTGCCCCCGCAAGGTGCCGGTCAAGTACATCCTGCACGGCCTGCTCACCTACGCCATCGAACAGGGCTACCAGGAGGCCGACAGCACCGACAACGCGAAGTTCGGCAAGGCCTTCTGGTGGACGGCCGCCAAGTTCGGCCGCACCGACGAACGCCTCTTCACCGCCAAGTTCTACTTCTCCTACGGCCTGGGTGGCGGCATCAAGAAGGCGCTGGCCAACCAGAAGATCGCGCTGTCCATGATAAAGGCGGGCCGCATGGCGTTGTTCGCTCCGCCCCATTCCATCAAGGATAAGGGCGGCCTGCAGAAGATCTTGGCCAAGGCGGCCGAGATCGAGAAGCGCAAGTTCGGGAGCTGAGCCATGACCAAGAAGTTCACCTACTACCCCGGCTGCAGCTCCGAAGCCAGTGCGGTGGCGCTCGACAAGAGCATCCGCGCCATCGCGCCCAAGCTGGGGTTCGAGCTGGAAGATATCCAGGACTGGAACTGCTGCGGCGCCTCCGTCGGCCATCTGGGCGGCGGCATGACGCCCAACTCGGCACTCTCGGCCCGCAACTTGGCGCTCGCCCTTCAGCAGGGCCAGCGCGACGTGGCCACGCCCTGCGCGGCCTGCTACCTCAACACCCACGAGGTCAACGAGAGCATCCGCGAGCACGAGGGCTTCAAGGCCGAGATGAACGAGTCCCTGGCCGCCGACGGCAAGTCCTACGACGGCTCGCTCCAAGTGCGCCACATCTGCGAGGTGCTGGTTACCGACGTGGGCGTCGACAAGATCAAGGAACAGGTCGTCAACCCGCTGACCGGCCTCAAGGTGGCCGGCTATGTGGGCTGCCAGACCGTGCGGCCGTTTGCCAACACCGAACGGGCCAACAAGTACGACACCTACGACGATCCCGAATTCCTGGACAACTTCACCAAGGCATGCGGGGCCGAGGTCGTGGACTTCCAGAACCGCACCGCCTGCTGCGGCGGTTCGGTCGCGGTGATGAGCCCCGACCGCACCCTGCACCTGATGAAGGGCATTCTGGAAGAAGCGCAAGCCAAGGGCGCCGACGTGATCTCCACGCCCTGCCCGCTCTGCCAACAGAACGTCGAAATGTACCAGGCCCAGATCAACAGTCAGTTCGGGACCAACTTCAGCATCCCGGTGGTCTACTACAGCCAGCTGATGGCGGTGGCCTTCGGCATGGACCCGGACAAGGACGCTGGCCTCAATCACCAGATGATCCCGGCCGACGCCCTGAAGGCCAAGGCCAAGAAGTAATCCGCTACCCGTTTCGGGCCTGGATGCGGAACCCGCCTCCCCCAGGGGGGGGCGGGTTTTTTCTTGTCGAAAAGAATGGGACGCGACGCTTGTCTTCACTTTTTCCGGACTCTGTATATGATGGCGGCCGTCTCGATTAATGAACCATGGAGGGCGTCATGCGGGGGCGGGTTTTCCTGACCATTCTTGCGGGCGGGTTGGCGGTGGCAGGCTGCGTCACCGGTCCCGGGCTGGGCGAAGCGCGAACGACCTGCGAGCAGCAGTTCGCCGTCCTCAAGGATCAGATCGGCTGCCAGAAGAAGATGATGGAGCCCAACCGGCAGAACCCCTTCGCTAACATGTCGGCGGTGGATTCCTACTTCAATTTTGCCGACCTGGTGGCGCGGAAGGTGGAAGCGCGGGAAATTTCCGAGGTCGAGGGCCGCCTCAAGATCAGCGAGATGTTTACGCAGATGCGCATGCTGGATCTCCAGCAGCGCCAAGCCGATCGGCAGTGGCAGATGCAGCAGGACCTGCTGGATTCCCAGATGCGGGCCGAACAGGACGCCCGCATGCGGGCGAACGCGCCGCGCACCTACAACTGCACCCCCCGCTACGGCGGCACCTACGACTGTACGAGGTGGTAGTTCAGCCCCTTGGTGCGCTTGATGTCACACATGGCGTAATCGGTTTCGGCTGGGGATGTCCTTCGGAGCCACTTTGCTGTGGATAAGCCGGTGTCGGGTTGGTGACACCGCGGGCCGGCTGTGGAATCCTGAAGTCCATGGCGCATGCCGGGTTCGTCCATCTGCGGGTGCATACCGCCTATTCGCTGTCCGAGGGCGCCATCCGCGTCAAGGACTTGGCGAAGCTTTGTCAGAAGGCGGCCATGCCGGCGGTCGCCATGACCGACACCAACAATCTGTTCGGTGCCCTGGAATTTTCCGAATCCTGCGCCAAGGGCGGTATCCAGCCCATCGTCGGCTGCCAGTTGGACATCGCCCGCGAGGAGGCCGAGGCCCGTGTGCCCGGGCGCCTGCCGGGGGCCGGCGGGCCGAAGTCCGACCCGCTGGTGCTGCTGGTGCAGAACCGGGAAGGCTACGGCAACCTGCTGAAGCTGTTGGGCGAGGCCTACATGGGCAGCGCCGATGCGTCCGAGCCCAAGGTGTCGCTGTCTTTCCTGGAATGCCATGCGGGCGGCCTGATCGCGCTCACCGGCGGTGCCGCGGGCGCGGTGGGGCGGCTGTTGGGCGAGGGGCAGGCGGAAGCCGCCGAGGCTCTGTTGCTGCGCTTGGCGGCGGCTTTTTCGGGACGACTCTACGTCGAACTGCAACGCCACGGCACGGAAGCCGAGGCGGCCGTCGAGGATGCCCTGATCGACCTCGCCTATCGCCACGGCCTGCCGCTGGTGGCCACCAACGAGACCTTCTTCGCCAGCCGCGACATGTACGAATCCCACGATGCGCTGCTTTGCATCGCCGGGGGAACCACGCTTTCGGCCGCCGAACGTCGCCGCCTGACGCCCGAGCACTACTTCAAGTCGGCCGAGGAGATGCGCAAACTCTTCGCAGACCTGCCGGAAGCGGTGGACAACACCCTGGTGGTGGCCCGGCGCTGCGCCTTCATGGTCGAGACGGTGAAGCCCATCCTGCCGCCCTTCGACTGCGGCGTGGGCCGGGACGAGGCGGACGAGTTGCGGGCCCAGGCCCAGGCCGGCCTGGAACGGCGCCTGGAGACCCAGGTTTTCACGCCCATGATGACGGAAGCGGAACGCGAGCAGGCTGCCCGCACCTACCGGGAACGCCTGGACTACGAACTGGACGTCATCGTCAAGATGAAGTTCCCCGGCTACTTCCTGATCGTCGCCGACTTCATCAAGTGGGCCAAGGCGCAAGGCATTCCGGTGGGGCCGGGGCGCGGCTCGGGCGCGGGTTCGGTGGTCGCCTGGGCGCTCACCATCACCGACCTGGACCCCTTGCGCTGGGGCCTGTTGTTCGAGCGCTTCCTCAACCCCGACCGCGTGTCGATGCCCGACTTCGACATCGACTTCTGCCAGGACCGGCGCGACGAGGTGATCCGCTACGTCCAGGAAAAATACGGCCGCGACAAGGTGGCCCAGATCATCACCTTCGGCAAGCTCCAGGCCCGCGCGGTGCTGCGCGACGTGGGCCGGGTGCTGGAAATGCCCTACGGCTACATCGACAAGATATGCAAGCTGGTGCCCAACAACCCGGCCAATCCGGTGACCCTGGAACAGGCGGTCCAGGCAGAGCCGCAGTTGCAGCGTCTGATCGACGAGGATGCGGACGTCAAGCGCCTGTTCGACATCGCCAAGCCGCTGGAAGGGCTCTACCGCCACGCCTCGACCCATGCCGCCGGCGTGGTGATCGCCGATAGGCCGCTGGACGAACTGATCCCGCTTTATCGCGATCCCCGTTCCGACATGCCGGTCACCGGCTTCAACATGAAGTACGTGGAATCGGCCGGCCTTGTGAAGTTCGACTTCCTGGGCCTGAAGACCCTGACCGTGCTGTCGACCGCCGTCGACCTGATCCGCGATGGGGGGAGGCGGATCGATCTCACCAATCTGCCGCTCGACGACCGTCCTTCCTACGAGATGCTGGGCCGCAAGGAATCGGCCGGCGTGTTCCAGCTGGAAAGCACGGGCATGCAGGACGTGCTGGGCAAGCTGAAGCCCGACACCTTCGAAGACATCATCGCCGTGGTGGCGCTCTATCGCCCCGGTCCCATGGACAACATTCCCAGCTACATCCGCCGCAAGCACGGGGACGAACAGCCCGACTACCTCTATCCGACCCTGGAAGGCATCCTGAAGGAAACCTTCGGCATCATGATCTACCAGGAACAGGTCATGCAGATCGCCCAGGAACTGTCGGGCTACAGCCTGGGCGGCGCCGACCTGCTGCGCCGCGCCATGGGCAAGAAGATCAAGGAGGAGATGGACAAGCAGCGCGCCACCTTCGTGGCCGGCGCCGCCGCCAAGGGGGTGCCCGAACAGAAGGCATCGGACATCTTCGACCAGGTGGACAAGTTCGCCGGCTACGGCTTCAACAAGTCCCACGCCGCCGCCTACGCCCTGGTCGCCTACCAGACCGCCTACCTGAAGGCCAACTATCCGGTGGAATTCTTCGCCGCGTCGATGACGCTGGACATGAACAACACCGACAAGCTGAACGGCTTTCGCGAGGAACTGCGCCGCCTGAACGTGCCCTTGCTGCCCCCCGACATCAACGCTTCGGGCGTTGCGTTCACCGTGGAACGGGACAAGGAAGGCAAGGCCAAGGGCATTCGCTACGGCCTGGCGGCGGTCAAGAACGTGGGCGCCGCCGCCATGGCGACGCTGATCGCCGAACGCAAAGCCAAGGGCCGCTTCAAGACCCTCGCCGATCTGGCGAACCGGCTGGATGCCCGTGCGGTCAACAAGCGCCAGTTGGAAAACCTGGTGCGGGCAGGCGCCCTGGACGGCCTGAATCCGAACCGCCGCCAAATGTTCGAAGGTCTGGAAATCCTGCTGCGCCACGCCCAGGCGGCGGGGGCGGAACGGGACAGCGGCCAGATCGGTCTGTTCGGAGGAGGCGGGGGGGAGCCGCCCGCGCTCAAGCTGCCCGAAGGCCCCGACTGGCCCTACATGGAACGGCTGAACGAGGAAGCCGACGCCATCGGCTTCTATCTGTCGGGCCATCCGCTGGACGCCTACGCCAAGAGCCTGGAACGCCTGGGCGTGCGCCGGGTGGCCGACGTGATCCGCGACGGCCATGCCGGCCCCGTCGCCCTGGCCGGGACGGTGATCGGGCGCAAGGAACGCACGTCGGCCAAGGGTAGCCGCTATGCCTTCGTGCGCCTGTCGGACGTGTCCGGGGTCTTCGAGGTGACGCTGTTCTCCGAGGTTCTGGCCACGGGGCGCGACATGCTGGAAGCGGGCAATTCCATCTTCGTCAAGGGCAGCGTGCAGTTCGAAGGCGAGACGGCGCGCTTCACCGCCAATTCCATCGAACCTCTGGACCAAGTGACGGCGCGGGCGGCGGCCGGGCTCAAGGTGGCCTGCGACGGCATCCCCCCGCTGGCGCCCTTGCGCGGTGCCCTGGCCGCCGCCGAAAAGCGAGGCCGCGGCCGGGTATGCCTGGTATCGCGTATCGACGGGCTGGAGGTGGAAATCGATCTGGGCGACCGCTTCGCCATCTCGCCCTCCGTCCTGGCCGCCGTGCGCGCCATTCCCGGCCTGGGCGGGGTGGAGGAAATCTGAGATGACCGGCGACGGCGACCTGCGCAAGTTCAAGACCGCCATCGAACAGAGCCCGGTTTCGGTCATCATCACCGACATCGACGGGCGTATCGAATACGTGAATCCGAAATTCTGCGCCGTGACCGGCTATGCCGCCGCGGAAGTTCTGGGCCAGAATCCGCGCATTCTCAGAAGTGGCAAGACTTCGGCCGAGGAATACGCCTTGATGTGGCGCACCCTGCTGGCGGGGCGGGAATGGGCGGGCGAGTTCCTCAACCGGCGCAAGGGCGGGGAGCTTTATTGGGAATTCGCCACCATCTCGTCCTTGCGCGACGAATCCGGCGCCATTACCCACTTCGTGGCGGTGAAGGAGGATATCACGCTGCGTAAGCACTACGAGGAAGGGCTGCGGCGTACCGTCGACGAACTCAGCCGCTCCAACTCGGCGCTCGAACAGTTCGCCTACGTGGCGGCCCACGACCTCCAGGAGCCCTTGCGCGCCCAGGTCAACTTCGCCCAGTTGGTGGAAAAGCGCTACGCGGACCGTCTGGACGACCAGGGCCGCGACGACCTGCGTCTGATCGTCCAGAACGCCCGGCTGATGAAGACCCGGGTGGGCGACCTGCTGGAATACTCGCGCATCCATTCCGGTTCCCACAGCCAGCGTTCCGTCGACACCAACGACCTGCTGGGCAAGCTGCTGGACGAGATGAAGGAAGGCGTAAACAGGGCGGGGGCGCGGGTGATCGTCGACGGCCTGCCGTCCGTGGTCGGCGACCCGGCCCAGTTGCAACTGGTCTTCCGGCACCTGATCGACAACGCGCTCAAGTTCCATCATTCCGACCGCCCGCCCGAGGTGCGCATCTCGGGCGAGACCATCGCCGAAGGCTTCCGCTTTTCGGTGGCCGACAACGGCATCGGCATCGCGCCCGAGTACGCGGACCGCATCTTCGTCATGTTCAAGCGCCTGCACACCCAACAGGCCTACCCTGGCACCGGCATCGGGCTGGCCATCTGCAAGCGGGTGGTCGAACGCCACGGCGGTCGCATCTGGCTGGAAGCCAGCCCGGAAGGCGGCTGCGCCTTCCGCTTCACCCTCCGGAACCGGCCGGCGGAGGGGTGAGCCCCTGCCGTGCCCGGCCCCAGGCGACACGTCGCATATCTATTCCACGGCGATCAAGGCGGCGGCCGAGGGGCGGTCTTCGGATTGCAGCAGGTTGAACGTGCGGCAGGCGGCGCCGGTGTCCATCCATTCCAGCGCCCAGCCGCGCGCCTTCAGCGCTTCGCCGAGGCCGGCCGGAGGAAGGGTGAAGCGGGCGCCGCAGCCCACCACCAGGATGCCGGGTCCGTAGCCGACGGCGGCCAGGGTGTCGAGGGTTGCCTCGGCGGCCGGCCAGGGGCGCACCTCGCCGCCCAGGATCAGGACCGAGCCTTCGTGGACCCGGCCGGCGATACCAAAACGACCCTCGCCGTAGGACTGGACGACCGGCTTGCCCTCCAGGGGCAGGGGATTGACGGTGGTGCCGCTCACGGGGCCGTCTGTTCGACCGCCGCTTCGCCTTCCTCCGCCGCGGTGGGCCGGCGGAGCTTCAGGTAGAGCAGCAGCGGCACCGCCACGCAGACCGTGGAATAGGTGCCGGCGATGGTGCCCCAGACCATGGCGACGGAAAAGCCGCGCAGGGTCTCGCCGCCCAGGAACAGCAACGCCAGCACGGTCAGGAACACGGTGCCGGCGGTCATCACTGTGCGGGGCAGGGTTTCGTTGTTGCTCTTGTTGAGCAGTTCCGGGATCGGCATGGTCTTGTACTTGCGCATGTTCTCGCGCACGCGATCGAAGATCACCACCGTGTCGTTGATGGAATAGCCGGCGATGGTCAGCACCGCCGCCAGGATGGTCAGGTCGAACTGCAGGCCGAAGATGGAAAACAGACCCACCGTGGTCACCACGTCATGGGCCAGGGCGGCGACGCCGGCTAAGGCGAACTGCCATTCGAAGCGGAACCAGACGTAGGCCAGGATCGCCAGCAGCGACACCACCACCGAGATGATGCCGCCGATCATCAGTTCGCGGCCCACCTTGGGGCCCACCACCTCGGTGCGCCGGTATTCGACGCTGGTCCCCAGGGCTTCCTTGACCTTGTTGACCGCGCCTTGTTGTGCCGCCTCGCCACCCGGCTGCTGCGGCAGGTTGATAAGGAAGTCGGTGGGGCCGCCGAATTGCTGCAGGGACACGTCCCCCAGGTTCAAGTCGTTCAGCTTGGAGCGCAGGGCGCCGATGTCGGCCGCTTCCTTGGTGCGGATGTCCATCATGATGCCGCCGCGGAAGTCGATTCCCAGTTCCAGCCCCTGCACCGCGATGGACAGGAAGGAAGCCAGCACGATGAAGGCCGAAACGGCGATGAACAGGATACGGCGGCCGATGAAATCGAAGTTGACGTCGTGGCGGACGAGGACGAGCCGGCGCATGGGATACCTCAGACGTTCAGGGCCTTGGGCCGGGTCCGGTCGTACCAGAACAGGACCACCAGCTTGGTGAAGGTGACGGCGGTGAACATCGAGGTGGCGATGCCGATGCTCAAGGTCACCGCGAAGCCGCGCACCGGGCCGGACCCGAAGATGTAGAGCAGGAAGGCGGCGATCAGGGTGGTGAGGTTGGAATCCAGGATGGTGGTGAAGGCGCGGTCGAAGCCGGCGTTGATCGCCGAAATGGGCGAACGGCCCAGCCGCGTCTCCTCGCGCATGCGTTCGAAGATCAGCACGTTGGCGTCCACCGCCATGCCCATGGTGAGCACGATGCCGGCGATGCCGGGCAGGGTCAGGGTGGCGCCCAGCACCGACATGGCGGCCAGCAGCAGCATCAGGTTGACGATCAGGGCCGCATTCGCCATCACGCCGAACCCGCCGTAGCCCAGGACCATGAAGATCACCACCAGCACGGCGCCGGTCATGGTCGCGATGGTGCCGGCGCGAATCGAATCGGCACCCAGGCCGGGGCCGACGGTGCGTTCCTCGATCACCGTCAGGGGGGCGGGCAGGGCGCCGGCACGCAAGAGCAGGGCCAAGTCCTGGGCCTCCTGCACGGTGAAGCTGCCGGAAATCTGGCCGGAACCGCCCAGGATGGGTTCGCGGATCACCGGGGCGCTGATGACCTTGCCGTCCAGCACGATGGCGAACAACTCGCCCACGTTTTTCGCCGTCACCTCGCCGAAGCGCTTGGCCCCAACGGAATCGAAGCGGAAGTTGACGATGGGCTGGTTGGTGCGCTGGTCGAAGGAAGGCTGGGAATCCACCAGCGAGTCGCCGCTCACCATGACCCGCTTCTGGATTACATACTGGCGAGGCCGGTTGTCGGGGCCGCGTTCCAGGGACTGCATCAGCACGCTGCCCGGCGGCACCTTGCCGGCCTGGGCGTCCAGCGGATTGGCGGTCTTGTCCACCAAGTGGAAGGTCATCTTGGCGGTCTTGCCGAGCAGGGCCTTGATGCGTTCCGGATCGTCGATGCCCGGCAGTTGGACCAGGATGCGGTCGTCGCCCTGGCGCTGGATGGTCGGCTCGCGCACGCCGGTCTCGTCGATGCGGCGGCGCACGATCTCGATGGACTGGTCGACGGCGGCGCGGCGCCGTTCCAGCATGGCCTGCTCGGTGAGCGCCAACACGATGCGCCCGCCTTCGACGGTGGTGGCGATGCCGGCGTCCTGGCCGCGCAGCAGGTTGCGGGCCTCGTCGATACGGGCCGCGTCCAGGATGGTGACGGATATGGCATGCCTCTCGATGCCCAGGCCCTGGTACTTGATCTGGGCCTTGCGCAGTTCGGTGCGCGCCGCATCCACCATCGCTTCGAGCCGTTCCTTGATGACCGTCTCGACTTCGACTTCCAGCAGGATGTGCGAGCCGCCCTGCAGGTCGAGCCCCAGGCTGATCTGGCGCTTGGGCAACCAGTCTGGGAGGGCGTCGGCGGTCTTCTGGCTGACGAAGTTGGGCGCCAGGAAGGCCAGCCCGGCCACCAGCACGATCGCCACCAGGGCGATCTTCCACTTGGGGAATTGGTTCATGGCAGGGCGGCTCCCGCTAGCACTGGACTCAGGACTTCTTGCCGCCCAGCAGATTCTTCAGGGCGGCGCCGGCGCTGGCCGGCTTGGCGGGCTTGTCCTCGCCGCCGGCCGGCCCGTCGTCCTCGCCGGAATCGTTGGCGGGCTCGTCCTTGACCGGTTCGGTCTTGGCTTCGACGGAGGCCACGGCCTCGCGCTTGACGCGGACGCGGATGTTCTCGGCGATCTCGACCGTCAGGTGCTTGTCGTCGATGACCTTGGTCACCGTGCCGACGATGCCGCCCACCACGATGCGGTCGCCGCGGCGGATAGCCGCCAACATGTCCTTGTGCTTCTTCATCTGCGCCGTCTGGGGGCGTATGATAAGGAAATAGAAGACGCCGATCAGCGCCAGCATCATGATGAAGAAGGGCATGCCGGCCGCGTCCTGCGGAGCGGCGCTAGCGGCTTGGGCGAAAGCCGGCGAAACGAACATGGATAGCCTCGCGTACCTAGAGACGATGGGCCCGGACTATAGCCCGCCCGCCGCGCGATGCAAACGGTATGTCTGCGATCGTGATCGGCGGTCAGGTCATCGCATCGCAAGATGATCGCGATGCTGTGGCGGGCTTGACCGGCGGATCGGAACCGCCCTATGGGATCGCAGGCCCCTGAAGGAGAGGTACGCCATGGCCGATGTCTTGCTGGTGGGGCTTGTTGCGTTCGCGGTGTTGCTGGTCGTCAAGCTGAGGCAGTTGAACAAGAGATTCCCTGGAATTTTTGGGGAAAGGGTTGGGCGGTTGCTGAGCCTGGGAGGCGAGCGGCGAAATCCCCCTCGTTGATATGGGCGGGGCGGTGAGCCGTTGCGCTTGCCGGGACAACGTTCCGGTTCACTTGGACTGCCAGGGCATGATGGGAACGGTGGAGACGGAATTCTTCGGCGAACCGTCGATGAGCTTGTCCGAGTAGACCAGATACACGAGGGTGTTGTTCGGCTTGTCGTGGAATCGGACCACCTGGAGTTTCTTGAAGAGCCAGGACCGGCTTTCCTTGAAGACGTCCTCGCCGTCCTTGATTTCGGCCCGCATGGCAATAGGACCGACTTGGCGGCAGGCGATCGCGGCGTCCGAGGTATCCTCCGCGAGCCCGACGGAGCCCTTCACGCCGCCGGTCCTTGCCCGGCTGACGTGGCAGACGACGCCGTCAACCTTCGGGTCCTTGAACGAGTCGATGCAGATCTTGTCGGATCCGAGCACCCTGAAGGATGTCGTGACGCAGCCGACCTCTTCGGCCGTGACAACCGTAGAACCTGAGAAAACGGCCGCAATCGCGACGAAAGGCAGCAGCGAGGGCGATCTTGTCATCGGCGTCATTCATCCCACGAACTGGGCGACGGGCGGACGGACCCCAATCAGCATTTCCCTTCCGCGCCGGGCTTGACGTTGGACGTTCCGCAACCGGCGCCCTTCGAACAGCTTCCGCATCCGTGCCCGGATGCAGGGGGGCGGAGCATGTTTCTGACTGCATGCACCGCGTAGGCCAGGCAAATCGCAAGGGCCACACCCAGGACCAACACGTCCATCTCGGTTCCTTCCCGTCCTGACGATTCTCCGGCCCGAACATCCCCTGTAGGGGGCCGGCCGACGGTATTAAGTTTCCCGCTTCTGTCGGGGGCATGTCAACGGCCCGATTTCTCTCCTGACGCTAGGCGGCCGACGCTTGTTTGCCAAGCTTGGTAAGGCTAACATCCCTGTCATCCTTCGCCAACGAGAGGTTGCCATGATCGAGGCCCGCATCTTCCAGCCGTCGCGTAACGCCATGCAGTCCGGTCAGGCCAACGGCCGCCGTTGGCTCCTGGAGTTCGCGCCCGAGGCCGCCAAGGACATCGACCCGTTGATGGGGTGGACCGGTTCGTCGGACACGCGCCAGCAGGTCCGCATGAGATTCGAGACCCGTGACCAGGCGGTGGCCTTCGCGGAACGGCATGGCTTGGCCTTTCGCGTCGAGGAGCCGCAGGCGCGCCATGTGCGGCCGAAGAACTACGCCGACAAGTTCGCCTGGGATCGGGTTTCCTGATCCACCGGGTCCATGGGCGCCCGTAGCTCAGCCGGATAGAGCACCCGCCTTCTAAGCGGGGGGTCGCAGGTTCGAGTCCTGCCGGGCGCGCCATTCAAAATATCCATCCATATGAAACGGGAAGGAGACGGGAGAAGTCTACCGTTGCTCTTTCCGCTTGATTGGCAATAGGATGTGGTAATGCTCGACACATTTTACTCGCCTTGCACCAAAGGGGGGCCATCTGAGTAACTGTGGAAAGTATGGGCTTCTTCATGCGGCCCGAAAATAAGCTAGTGATTCGAGTGATTTCCGCCTGGGGGGCCCTGGCGGTCGCATTTTGCTGCTTGTTTGCCCTGACTGCCTTGTCGGAGCGCGATGCCGTTTTGAGCAGAGCGGAAGCGAAGGTTCGAGACCTGACGCTGGTTGCCGCCACTCACGCGAGTCACGTTTTTGAATCTACCAATGTCGCCCTGATGGCAACCGTGGACAGGCTTGGGAAAAGCCCGGACTGGAATCGTGTAGAGGCTGACCGGGAAGTCTGGGAAAACCTGAAATCCTGGGCCACGTCCCTGTCCTTTGTTCCGCGCATTCTGGCGATAGACGGAAACGGGACCATGGCTCCGCCATGTTTGTGGGGGCCCCTATCGTCGGCAAAGTGAGTGGGCAGTTCGTCATTCCATTCGCCCGACGGGTCGAAAGCGCGAATGGTGATTTTTCCGGTGTCGCCCTGGTCAATATTCTGCCCGAGACCTTTTCCGACTTTCACCGGAGTCTGGACCTTGGGCCATCGGGGCATGTGACACTGCAGCGTGGCGACGGGCTCATTCTGGCGCGTTATCCGCACCATCCCGAGGCCATCGGGACCACCGTCGATAACGCCACCATATTTCCCGATATTGCGATGGGAATGCGGGACGGCGTGGCATCAACCATTTCCCCAGTGGACGGAGTGACAAGGATTACTTCCTTTCGCCGCATTCCTGGGTTCGACCTATTGGTAGTGGTGGGAGTGGGGCGCGACGCCGTGCTCGCCGATTGCTCGGCACCGGCCTTCTTGCCGCCTTTCTGGATCGCCGACGGCGGGACGGGAAGTCGCGGCAAGCCCTCCGCGAGCAGACGGAATTCATCCAGTCGGTCATGGAGTCACTGCCCGGCGTGTTCTATGTGATCGACGAAGGGGGGCATTTCCTCCTGTGGAACCGGGCGCTGGAAAAGGTGAGCGGATACACGGCGAGCGAAATTGTCGCCATGCATCCCCTGGACCTCGTTGCCGATGCCGACAAGTCCACCATCGCCGACGCCATCGGCGAGGTTTTCGCAGAAGGAGACGTGGTCGTCGAGGCGCTCTTGATGCCCAAGGGAGGAGGGCGGATACCCCACCTCTTCACCGGCCACCGACTATGGACAGACAAGGGAGCCCGTCTGGTCGGGATGGGTCTCGACATCTCCCGGCTCAAGGATATCGAGAGCTCCCTGCGAGCCTCCAACCGGGAACTGGAGGCCTTCGCCTACGTCTCTTCCCACGACCTGCGCGAACCGCTACGCAACGTGACCGTCTATTCCACCCGCCTTGTCCGGCGGCTGGAGGGACGTCTGGATAACGACGAGAAGGAGTTCCTGGCCTTCGTTCACGATGGCGCACTCCGCATGGACAGCCTTATCCGCGATTTGCTGAACTTTTCGCGGGTGGGGCGCCAGAGCGAACCGATGGCGCGGATTTCGCTTCGGGCGGCGATCGACACCGTTCTCGCGAACCTTCGGGTTCAATTGACCGAAAACTCGGCCGAGGTCGAGATCGCGTCCGATCTTCCCGCCGTCGTGGCTAGCCGTGACGAATTGGAGCGCGTGCTCCAGAACCTGATCGGCAACGCGCTCAAGTATCGGGCTCCGGATCGACCGCCCCGCATCGCCGTCGGCTGCGTCCGCGACGGGGCTGCGTGGCGGTTCCATGTTCGCGACAACGGCATCGGTATCGAACTCGGTGGCGATTACGTGGCGGCACGGGTATCGGGTTGGCGGTCTGCAAGAAGATCATCGAGCGGCACGGGGGACGTATCTGGGTCGAGTCGACGGGGCAGAACCAGGGCTCGACATTCTTCTTCACCCTACCTGCTGCCGAGATATTCCGGGAAGGGGGGCGTGTTTCCTGACCGCCGGCAGGTGGAAGCGAGACTCTTCATTGTTGATAGGGCTCTCCGGTTGGAGTGGCCGGTCCGATTTTCGCCTCGCCGTCCGACACGTGCACGGCTGTTGTCTGGCGACCCGTCTCGACATCCCAGAGGATCGCGGTGCCGTCGTCGGTGCATCCGACCAGGAAGCGGCCATCGGCTCCAAAGGCCAGGGAAGAGAGGGGGCGCTCGCCCACATCGAGAACCAGCGAGGAGTTGGGTTCGGCACCCGGCGCAGGGGAGAGGATCAGGCGCACCGGACGCGAGGCGACCGCTTCGGCGAGGAGGCGCCCATCCGGGCTGACGGCGAGGGCCGTAGGGCCGCTGGCGGCCGGGCTGTCTCCCGTGCCGCAGGGGATCGTGGTGCCGCTGTCGCGGTTCCAGGCTATGACGGAGCGCGTGGTATGGTCGAACATATGCTCGATACCGACCACCCAGGATGTCCCCGCCACCGCCGCCAGGCGGTCGACTTGGGAAGCCGTGTGGTATCGCACCGCCCGCGCCCCGTCCCATCGCCCAGAGGAAGCGAGGGCCGCGATCTGGACCTGGGCACCCAGGGCCCGGGAAACAGACGGATTCCAGGGATCGGCCTCCAACTCCTGGCGGGCGGTGCGATAGCCGAAGACGATCCCGCCATCGTGAAGGAAGGCGGCGTCGACGGCATCGCCGCCGGCGGAGCGGTGGCTGGGCGATGGGCCCTTGACAGGTTCGAACAACAGGCAACCGCTGTCGCCGCAATCCCGGACCACGACCAGGGCGCGGGTGCCCTCGGGAGCCACCGCCGCCGAGCAGGCGCGGCCCACGAAACCGGTCGCCGTGCAGAGCCGGTGACCATGCTCGACATCCCAGATCTCGACGCCTCCTTCCGCCGCCACAACCGCCAAGGTTCCGCCCAAGGCGAAGGCGATAACCGGCCCGGCGAGACCGCTATCCAGCCGAGTGACACGGCCGTCGGCCAGTTCGACCCGCAACAGCAGGGGCTTGCCCGCTTGGCCGCCGGCCAAGATCAGCGCGCGGTTGTCCGGTGTCAGGGCGGCGCCGGCCAGGGTAGCCGGAGCGGCGGCGGGCGTGTCCCGTCGCCGGCCATCGGTGATCGACCGGACTTCCACCTCCGTCTCGGAGGCAAGGGCCAGGGTTTCGCCATCGGGAGCGAAAGCCAGGGCGGCCACATGCCCGCCGCTTGGCGCGAGGCGGTGCAGGATTTCCCCGGAGCGGACGTCGGCGATGACGAGGTGGGCAGGCTCGTCGCGGTTGCCGCTGTCCTCGACATAGGCGAGACGCCGGCCGTCCGGAGATAGGGAATAGGCGCGTCCCCGGACGGCGGCGAAGGTGTGCGGAGGCCCATCTTCCAGCCGGCCGGCCATCAGCTTCGAAGTCGTGAACACCGCCAGGGTCCCGCCATCGGCCGAAAGGGTGGCGTCCCAGGGATATTCTTCCAGCGGCCAGCGGGCCAGCCGGACGGTGCCGCGCCGGATATCGACGCCGGCGGCGTCCCAATCGTGGACGACCTGGATGCCGCCGGGGTGCATCGCTATCGCCGCTTGAGACGCCTCCGTCAGATCGACGGCGAATCCATCCCTTCCGCGCCGCCACCGGCCTTCGAAGGTTCCGAAGCCGGATTTCGGTGCCAATGCCATCCAGACTTCGTCCTCGCCCCGGTAGGCCAGGTTGCGGGCGGCCGGCACCCAGCGGAGTTTGGGCGGTTTGGGCAAGGGAGCTACAGTGCCGGCTGCGATCCCGATCTCGACGGCGTCCAGGTCCTCGACGATGGTGTCGTCGGCTACCGAGACGGAGATGAAGCCGGCCGAGGCCAGCCGCCGGCCCGAGGGCGAGAAGGCGAGGGCGGTGACCGGCCCGCGGTGGGGGCTGAGGGACATCAGCTTGCGGCCGCGGCACGCTTCCCAGATCACCACCTCGCCCTCGGTGGTGCCGCCGGCCAGAAGGCTCCCGTCGGCGCTGAAGGCCAGGCGGACGACCTTGGCGACGGCGGTTTGGGGGACGAACCGGCCCATGGGGCTAGCGCGTGGGGCCGGGGACCGTCACCGCACGGCGGTTCCGCGCCCAGGATTCCTCACCATGGCCGGGGTCGAGGGGGCGCTCCTTGCCGTAGGAGACGGCCTGGATGCGGCCCGCCGCGACGCCCTGCACGACCATGTAGTTCTTGACCGACGCGGCGCGGGACTCGCCCAGGGCCAGGTTGTATTCCCGCGATCCCCGTTCATCGCAGTGGCCTTCGACCATGACGGCGAAGTCGGGGAAGCGGCGCAGCCAGGCGATCTGCCGATCGAGGATCGCCTTGGCCTCCGGGGTCAGGGCGCGCGATCCGGTATCGAAGCGGACTTCGCTGCCGACCGCGGCGTTGAAGTGTTCGACGGTGCCTTCCGGGGCGCGGGCCGGCGGTCCGTAGACGACCCTTGCGCGGGGATCGTCGATCTTCTGGACCTCGGGGACCGTCTCGCAGGCGGTGCCGGAGGCGGCAAGCGCCGTGGCGGCGAAGCGCATCAGGAAATCGCGACGGGTGTCATTCATGGCCTTCTCCCATTTCCCCGATCTTGGCGAGACCGCAGGTGGCCGTCGCGGAATCCTCGGGGTCGAATAAATGAAAACCTCCGCCTTCGCAGAGATACCAGTGCTCGCAGGACCGGCAGGCTTCCGGCGCCTGGGCGCGGCGCCCCTTGCGGAAGCGGGCGAAGCCCTTGTCCCAGAGATCGAGAAAGGGAGTCTCGCGGATGCTGCCTTCGGAAAAGCGGCGCGAGACGCTGGGGCAGCCGGTGACCGTGCCGTCGTGCAGGATCGAGGCGATGACGGTGCCTGAACCGCAATAGTGCAGCCCGTCGCGCACCCGGCATTCCCAGTTGGGCCCCCAGTAGCCTTCCTCGCTCAGGGTGACGACGATGTCTCCGCGGCCTTGCCGGGCCTGGGCGATGAAGGCCAAAAGGTGCCGGTAGTCGTCGCCGGACAGCATGAGGCCCGAATCCCGCCCGGCGCGCCCCCGCGAAAAAACGGGCGTGAAGCGGACCTGCGGCACGCCCAGCGCCGCCAGATGCTCGACGAAGGGCGCCAGTTCGCCGATGTTCAGGCGGTTGACGCAGCAGATGACGTCGAAGCCGGCATGGAAGGGATCGGCCACTAGGCGTTCCAGGGCGGCATTGACCTGACGGAAGGCCCCGTCGCGGCGGCGCAGGGTGTCGTGCGCCGTCTCCAGGCCGTCCAGGCTGACCGAGATGGTCGACAGCCCCGCCGCCTTCAGGGAGGCCAGGCGGGGCGCGTCGAGCAGCAGGCCGTTGGTGGTGATGCCCCAGGCGAAACCGAGGCCGGCGGCATGGGCGCCCACATCCTCGATGTCGCGGCGGATCAGCGGTTCGCCGCCGATGATCGCCAGGGTGATGCCTTGCGGATCGTGGCGGCCGGCGATGGCCGACAACTCGTTCTTGATCGTCTCGGGGGAAAGTTCGCGGTCGCGGGTGGTGTTGTCGCGGAAACAATCGCTGCCGCAATGGCGGCAGGCCAGGTTGCAGCGCAGGGTCGCTTCCCAGAACAGGTAGCGCAACGGATGCCCGGCGGCCAAGACGGCCTTGGCGGCGATGAAGCGCTCCAGGCCGTCGGCGAGAGATTCCTGCCCTGTCACGATGTCCCCCTTATTGCCATTCAACCATGCAATCCGGCATGGGCAAAGTGGCGGAAGTGAGGCGGCCGGGAAAGGCGGGTCAGGGGCCGTCGTCGATCTTTCCCCGGCCGGCCTTGATCTGGCTCCGGCGGCGCTTGCCTTCCAGGCGCCGGCGCTTGGCGCCCAGCGTCGGCTTGGTGGGCTGGCGGTGCTTCGGAGGAACGGCGGCTTGGCGGATCAAGGCGATCAGGCGCTCGAGGGCATCGCGACGGTTCCGTTCCTGGCTGCGGAACCGGCTGGCGGTCAGGACGATCACGCCCTCCCGGGTCATTCTGTTTCCGGCGACGGCGACCAGGCGACGATACACGGGGTCCGGAATGGCCGGACTGTTCGCCGCGTCGAACCGCAGTTGCACGGCGGTTTCCACCTTGTTGACATTCTGCCCGCCCGGTCCGGGGGAGCGGATGAACCGTTCCTGGATTTCGTCGTCGGCCAGGACGATCAGCGGCGTGACATGAATCATGATCCAGGTTCCAGGCGCCCGAATATCGGCGGGCGGCCGATATCCGTCGCGCGAACGATACCGAATTCCCTGCGGCTTGCATCGGGAAATCGGCGATAATACATTGGCAAGCGAGGCATTTTGTCTTTCAGGGGAGCGACGCGCTATGGCGAAGAAGGCGACGAAGGCGGGCTGGCCGAAGGGGTTCGTCTGGGGAGCTTCGACTTCCAGCTACCAGATCGAGGGGGCGGTGGCGGAAGACGGACGCGGCCCCAGCATCTGGGACACCCGCTGCCAGTTGGGCAAGATCGCCAACAAGAACACCGGCGACGTCGCCTGCGACCACTACCACCGCTATCCCGACGACATCAAGCTGATGCAGGACCTGGGCATCCAGGCCTACCGCTTTTCCGTCGCCTGGCCGCGCGTGCTGCCGCGCGGGCGGGGCGCGGTCAATCCGAAGGGCCTCGATTTCTACGACCGGATCATCGACGGCTGCCTGGAAAAGGGCATCGAGCCCTGGCTTTGCCTCTATCACTGGGACCTGCCGCAGGCCCTGATGGATCTGGGCGGCTGGATCAACCGAGACACCGCAGGGTGGTTCGCCGACTATGCGGTGCTCTGCGCCCGGCGCTACGGGGACCGGGTGAAGAACTGGGCGACCTTCAACGAATTTTCCGTCTTCACCATGTTCGGCTACTGCATCGACTGGGGCGCGCCCGGCATCGTCGACAAGCCGGCCCATCTGCAGGCCATCCACCACGTCAATCTGGCCCACGGCATGGGGGTCGATGTGATCCGCGACCTGGTGGCGGGGGCGTCCATCGGCGGCGTGCACAACTTCACCCCCATCGTTCCCGAGAAGGACACGCCGGAAAACCGCCAGGCCACCACCATCATGGACGAGCACTGGAACCTGGCCTTCCCCGATCCGCAGATCCTGGGCCACTATCCGCCCAACTTGGCGCGCGACATCGAACCCTACGTGAAGCCCGGCGACATGGCGCGCATCTGCCGGCCGGTGGACTGGTTCGGGCTCAACCACTACGGCCCCATCTTCTGCAAGGCCGATCCGGCTTCCATGTACGGCTTCGGCTGGGGATCTGCGCCCGAGGACGCGCCCAAGTCGGACATCGGCTGGCCGATCTTCCCCGACATGTTCCGCGAAACCCTGCTGAACCTGGACAAGCGCTATGGGCTTCCGGTCTACATCACCGAGAACGGCTGTGGCGGCCACGGCGACGTGCCCGACAAGAAGGGCAAGGTCGACGACAAGCACCGGGTCAGCTACCTGAAGCAGTACACGGCGGCCATGGCCAAGGCGATCCAGCAAGGCGCCGACGTGCGCGGCTACATGGTCTGGTCGCTGCTCGACAACTTCGAATGGGGCTCGGGCTATACCCAGCGCTTCGGCATCGTCTTCGTGGACTTCGAGACCCAGAAGCGCTACCCGAAGTCCTCCTACTACTGGTTCCGCGACCTGATCGCCGGCAAGGCCGGATGACCGCCCCGGAGCCGCGCGCCAATCCCCATCTCGCGGGGCACGAGGCGGCCGAACGGGCCCTGCTGGACGCCTTCAACTCCGGCCGCATGGCCCATGCCTGGCTGATCTCCGGCCCCAAGGGGATCGGCAAGGCGACGCTGGCCTATCGCTTCGCCCGCTTCGTTCTGGCTCGGGGCCGGGGAGTGGCAGGCCCCAGCCTGTTCGGCGGTGCCCCTCCGGCCCCCGCCAGCCTGGAGGTGCCGCCCGGCGATCCGGTCTGCCAGCGGGTGGCCGGGGGTGGGCATGCCGACCTGTTCACCGTCGAACGTCGCGTCGACGAGAAAACGGGCAAGATGAAGGGCGAGATCGTCATCGACGACGTGCGCGGCATCGGCGGCTTCATGAGCATGACGGCGGCCGAGGGCGGCTGGCGGGTGGCGGTGATCGACGCCGCCGACGACATGAACACCAACGCCGCCAACGCCGTGCTCAAGGTGCTGGAGGAACCGCCCAAGGGGGCGCTGCTGCTTCTGGTCTGCCACAATCCGGGACGGCTGCTGCCGACCATCCGCTCGCGCTGCCGCAAGCTGGT
Organism: Magnetospirillum sp. WYHS-4; assembly: GCA_039908345.1. NCBI lineage: Bacteria > Pseudomonadati > Pseudomonadota > Alphaproteobacteria > Rhodospirillales > Rhodospirillaceae > Magnetospirillum > Magnetospirillum sp. WYHS-4. The sequence goes on along the minus strand of JAMOBD010000002.1, from coordinate 98,739 downwards.
GCTGTCGCCCTTGCCAACGGGGATGGTGGCGGACCTGCTATGCCGCTACCGGCCCGAGACCGCGCAAGCCGAAGCCCGCGAACTGGCCGACCTGGCCGAAGGCAGCGTCGGCCGCGCCCTGGCCCTGGCGGAAGAGGGGGGGCTGGAGCTTTACCGGCGGGTCGCCGGCCTGCTGGCCGGCTTGCCGCAACTGGACGTGGAAGCCCTGCATGCCCTGGGCGATCAGGTGGCGCGGGCGGGCGGGGAGGGGGCCTTCGCCACCCTGGGCGACCTGTTGCGCTGGTGGATGGCCCGCTTGGCCCTGGCGGCGGCAAGAAGCGACACGGCCTCCCTGCCGCCCGCCGACCGGGCGTTGGCCGAACGGCTGCAGGCGGCGGGGACTCTCGATCGCTGGCTGGAGAACTGGGAAAAGACCAACCGCCTGCTGGCCCGGTGCGAGGACATCAACCTCGACCGCAAGCAGGTGGTGCTCAACATCTTTGCAGGATTGGAGGGGGCGGCGAGATAAGGGCCGGCTTGTCGCGCCGTCCCGATCAGGCCGAGAAATCGAACAGCGAACCCCGCCTGGCGTTTCTCGTCTGCGCATTCTGCGCCGCCAGCGCCTGGACGACGCGGTCTCCTTCGGCCGCCGCAGCCCTGGCCGCCGCAAGCTGGTCGGTTACCGCTGCCTTCGTCGTCGCCTTCTCCTGGCTCGCCTTGTCCAGGGCCTTGGTATCGGCCGCTTGGGTGGCAGAAACTTCCAGCTTGTCCTTGAGGGTGGCGCTCTGCTGGGCGGAGGACTTCTTCGTCGTCTCGATGACGGAGCGCAGTTCGGCCTGCTTTTCGGTCAGTTCCTTGGCCTTTCTGGTGTCGCCCCGCTCGGCCGCCGTTTTGATTTCCTGGGTCAATTTCTCGTCGGCCTTGGCCAGGACGTCCTGGGTCTTCTGGCCGGCCTTCGCCACCGCGCCCTGAAGAGCCTCCCGCGGTGCGGGACGCTGGGGCTCGGCCGGCGCCGTCTTGGTCGCCGCCTTGGCCTTTGAGTCGGTTGCCTTCTTCTTGGCGTCCGGGCGGGTAAGCCCACGCTGGGCGTAGTAGTCGTCTACGGTCTTGTTTCCCAATGCGTTGAGCGATGAAGCCATGATCCCACCCGTCGAATTGACGCTAAATCCCCATGCAGCCCGATAGTCCCTGCGCTTCGTAGAATAGAGATATCCGCACGGAAAGTCACCCGTTTTCCACAGTGGCATCCGCAGCCCCGGAATTTCTTGACCGGGTGGGAGGGCCCCTATACCAGTTGATGTGTCGGCAATGAGCCCGGAGCGGTCCATGAGCGCGTCCAAGCGTTTCTACATCACCACGCCCATCTACTACGTCAACGACGTGCCCCACATCGGCCATGCTTACACTACGCTGGCCTGCGACGTGCTGGCGCGGTTCAAGCGCCTGGATGGCTTCGACGTCAAGTTCCTCACCGGCACCGACGAACACGGCCAGAAGGTGGAAAAATCCGCCAAGGCCTCGGGCATGGACCCCAGGGCCTTCACCGACAAGGTTTCGCAGAATTTCCGCGACTTGGCGAAGGCGATGAATTTCTCCAACGACGACTTCATCCGCACCACCGAGGAACGGCATCTGCGTTCCTGCCAGCATCTCTGGAAGGTGCTGGAGGAAAAGGGCGAAATCTTCCTGGGGTCCTATGCCGGCTGGTACGCGGTGCGCGACGAGGCCTTCTATGCCGAGGGCGAACTGGTTTCCGGTCCCGGCGGCAAGAAGCTGGCCCCCACGGGCGCCGAGGTCGAATGGGTCGAGGAGCCCAGCTACTTCTTCCGCCTGTCCGCCTGGCAGGAACGTCTGATCGCCTACTACGAGGCCAACCCGGACTGCATCCTGCCCAAAAGCCGCTTCAACGAGGTGATGAGCTTCGTCAAGGGCGGGCTGCAGGATCTTTCCGTGTCGCGGACTACCTTTTCCTGGGGCATCCCGGTGCCCGGCAACGACGCCCACATCATGTACGTCTGGCTGGACGCCCTGACCAACTACATCACCGCCGTCGGCTATCCGGACACGGAAGCGGGAGAATACAGGACCTACTGGCCCGCCGACGTCCACATGGTGGGCAAGGATATCCTGCGCTTCCATGCCGTCTACTGGCCGGCCTTCCTGATGGCGGCGGGCCTGGAGCCGCCCCGGCGCGTCTTCGCCCACGGCTGGTGGACCAACGAGGGCCAGAAGATATCCAAGTCGGTCGGCAACGTCATCGATCCGTTGGCGCTGATCGCCAAGTATGGCCTGGACCAGACCCGGTATTTCCTGCTGCGCGAGGTGCCCTTCGGTAACGACGGCGATTACTCCCATGCCGCCATGGTGCACCGGATGAACAGCGATCTGGCCAACGACTTCGGCAACTTGGCGCAGCGGGTGCTGTCCATGATCGCCAAGAACTGTGCCGGCACGGTGCCGATGCATCGCGAGTTCACGGACGACGACCGCGAGATGCTGGGCAGTGCCCATGCCTTGTTAGGCAAGATCCGCCATGCCCTGGAGGTGCAGTCCTTCCACGAGGCCCTGGACACCCTGTGGATGGTCGTCCGGGCGGCCAACGGCTATGTCGACCACCAGGCTCCTTGGAAGCTGAAGAAGGAGGACCCGGCCCGCATGGGGACCGTGCTGTACGTCCTGGCCGAGACCATCCGGCACTTGGCCCTGCTGGCCCAGCCCTTCGTGCCGGATTCGGCGGGAAGAATGCTCGACCAGTTGGCCGTGGCGCCCCTGCACCGGACCTTCGCCTACCTGGGGGCCGAGCACGCCTTGGTTCCCGGAATTTCCCTGCCGCCCCCGCAAGGCGTCTTTCCGCGCTTCGTGGAAGACGGGGAAAAAGACAAGACTTGCTAAGCTGTTATCACCGTTCCCGATGAATCTACTTTAATCTCCTGCCGACGGGCAGGGGGCTGCCGCGCAGGAAGGTTTCGGCATCCAGGGCCGATTTGCCTTCCTTCTGCAGGCGGACGATGCGTAGCGCTCCGGTGCCACAGGCGATGGCCAAGTGGCTATCGAGGACTCGGCCCGGCTCGCCGGAGCCCTGGGTGGGGGTGACGGAAAGGATTTTCAACCGTACCCCTTCGTCTTCGCACCAGACGCCCGGCCAGGGATTGAGGGCTCGCACCCGGCGTTCGATCTCGACGGCTGGCAGGGTCCAGTCGATGCGGCCCTCGTCCTTATCCAGCTTCTTCGCGTAGGTGACGCCTTCCGTCGGCTGGGGGACGGGCTCCAGTTCGGGCAGGTGGGCCAGCGCCTCGACGATCAGCCGCGCCCCCAGGGCAGCCAGGGTGTCGTGTAGGCCCGACGCCGTGGTGTCGGCGGCGATGGGCACTGTTTCCCTAATCAGCATGGCTCCGGTATCCAGGCCTTCGTCCATCCGCATGATGGTGATGCCGGTCTCGCGGTCGCCGGCCAGGATGGCCCGTTGTATGGGCGCCGCGCCGCGCCAGCGCGGCAACAGGGAGGCATGGACGTTCAGGCAGCCTAGGCGGGGCGCCTCCAGCACCTTCTTGGGCAGGATCAGCCCGTAGGCAGCCACCACCGCCAAGTCGACCCCCAGGGCGGCGAAAGCGGCTTGAGCTTCCGCATCCTTGAGGCTGCGCGGGGTACGGACCGGCAGTCCCCTGCCGGCGGCGAAGGCATGGACGGGGCAGGGGCGTTCCTTGTGGCCGCGCCCGGCCGGTTTGGGGGGCTGGGAATAGACGCAGGCGACGTGGTGTCCGGCTGCCAGTAAGGATTCCAGGATGGGGACCGAGAAGTCCGGACTGCCCATGAAGGCGAGGCGCAAGGAGGAACTCACAGGACGCCGGCCGCGGAACCCTTCCGCGCCTTGGTCAGGCGGCGCATGATCATGCTCCGCTTCAGCATGGAGATGCGATCGACGAACAGGGTGCCTTCCAGATGGTCCATCTCGTGCTGTAAACAGACCGAGAGGATGCCCTCGGCCTCCAGTTCGCGTTCTACGTTATCGTGGTCCAAGTAGCGGACCCGAATGCGGGCCGGGCGGGTGACCTCGGCGAACTGCTCAGGTAGGGAAAGGCAACCTTCCTCGCGGGTCGACAGGTCGTCGGAGGCCCAGACGATTTCCGGATTGGCCATGTAGAGCGGCATGGGGTCTTCACCCTCGCGGGCAACGTCCAGCACGATCACCCGCTTGGACACGGCCACCTGCGGGGCCGCGAGGCCGATGCCGTGGGCTTCGTGCATGGTTTCCATCATGTCGTCCATCAGCCGACGGACGCCGGCGTCGACCTTATCGACGCGGGCGGCCTTCTTCTTCAGGCGGGGGTCGGGGGCGACAAGGATCTCGAGGAGGGCCATGGAAGCAAGGAATCCCAATCGGTTCTTGCCTTCCACATAGGGCGGAAGAGGGCGGCCGTCAAGCCGCTCAGCAGGAAGCCGCTGGACGGGCGGGCAGGGAATCGGGAATGCCGGCGGCACGGGATTCCGGGGTGCCGCAATAAAGCGCGTAGAGGGTCTCGATGACCGCGCTCGCCTCTTCCCCCGACAGGGAATAGAAAATGGTCTGTGCCGACCGCCGGGTATGCACCAGATCGTCCCGGCGCAGCCGCGCCAAGTGCTGGGACAGGGCCGACTGCGACAGGCCGATCATCTTTTCCAGTTCGCTGACGCACTTCTCGCCGGTCGCCAGTTGGCAGAGAATCAGCAGGCGGTGCTGGTTGCTCATGGCCTTGAGAAGCACGCTGGCTCGGCGGGCGTTCTCCTGAAGCTTGTCGAGGTCGATCGACATATCGAGCCTTCCTTATATGAGATAAGGTTAAATTACAGGAATGAAGCTGGCTTAACCAGCCCCTTTTTCCAAATTTCAGTGTGCGGCGCACAATCGATTTTTGTCGGATTCCGGACGATTATTTTTCGCATCCACCAAATTGGCGGGGCTTCTCGCGTCGCCGTGATGTTGCGCTGCAATAATTCATGTCTGCGATAGCGAAAGCGCATTGGCAGGACATGCCGGTCTGTCGCAGAATGCGGTCCATGCCGACCTTGCTGATCACCCACCCCATCTGCCTCCTGCACGAGATGGGCGAACATCACCCCGAAAGTCCCGACCGCCTGCGGGTCATCCTCCAAGCCCTGGAGACCCAGGAGTTCGTCTACCTGGTGAGGATGGAGGCGCCGCTCGCCGACCGTGCCGCGCTGGAGCGGGTGCACGATCCGGCCTATGTAGCCGACATCCTGGACAATGGCCCCGCCACCGGACACCGTCATCTCGATGCCGATACCGGCATGAGTCCGGCTTCGGCCGAGGCCGCCCTGCGCGCCGCCGGAGGCGCCTGCGCCGCCGTCGACGCGGTGATGACGGGCGAGGCGCGCAACGTCTTCTGCGCCGTCCGTCCGCCCGGCCACCACGCCGAACGGGCTCGGGCCATGGGATTCTGCCTGTTCAACAACGTGGCGGTGGCCGCCTACCATGCCCGCGCCGCCCACGGCATCCGCCGGGTGGCGGTGGTCGACTTCGACGTCCATCATGGCAACGGCACCCAGGATGAATTCTGGGAGGACGGTTCGTTGTTCTATGCCTCCAGCCACCAGTGGCCCGCCTATCCGGGTACCGGGCGCGAGCACGACCATGGCGTGGCCGGCAACATCGTCAACGTTCCCTTGGCGCCTGGTTCGGGCTCGGAGGAGTTCCGTCGCGCCTATTCCGAAATCATCCTTCCGGCGTTGAGCAACTTCAAGCCCGAGTTGCTGATCATCTCGGCCGGTTTCGACGCGCACGCCCGCGACCCGTTGGCCTATCTGCGCGTCCAGACCGAGGATTTCGGGTGGGTGACGCGCGAGTTGCTCAAGGTGGCCGACGCCTGCTGCAAGGGGCGGGTGGTCTCCTGCCTGGAAGGCGGCTACGATCTCCAAGCCCTCTCCATGAGTGTCGCCGCGCACATGCGGGCGCTGATGGGGCATTGAGCGGTGGCGGCAACGTCGCCGATTTCGAGTAATATTGAAGGCCCTGGCCGTCCTTAATTTCGTGCCTTCTGGCGCAGCAGGTGGTCGGCCAGCACCAGGGCCATCATGGCTTCGGCCACGGGAACGCCCCGGATGCCGACACAGGGGTCGTGCCGACCTTTGGTGACGATCTCGGTGTCCTGTCCATCGACGGTCACCGTGCGGCGTGGCGTCAGGATGGAACTGGTGGGTTTGAGCGCCAGGCGCGCCACCACGTCCTGCCCGGTCGAAATACCTCCCAGCACTCCGCCTGCATGGTTGGACAGGAAGGCCACTTGTCCGTCTTGCATGCGCATCTCGTCGGCATTTCCCGGACCCGTCAGGCGAGCGGCGGCGAATCCCTCGCCGATTTCCACGCCCTTGACGGCGGGAATGCTCATCAGGCCTTTGGCGATGTCGGCGTCCAGGCGATCGAAGATGGGTTCCCCCAGGCCTGCGGGCAGGCCGGAAGCCACCACCTCGATTACCGCGCCGACCGACGAGCCGGCCTTGCGGATGCCGTCCAGATAAGACTCCCAGGCCTTGGCGGTCTGGGCGTCGGGGGAGAAGAAAGGATTGTTGGCGACTTCCGCCCAGTCCCAGCGGGCGCGGTCGACTTCGTGGGGGCCGATGGCGACCACGGCGCCGCGGATGGATATTCCGTCGCCCAGTACCTTGCGGGCCACGGCGCCGGCCGCCACCCGCATGGCCGTCTCGCGGGCGCTGGCCCGTCCGCCGCCCCGATGGTCGCGGATGCCGTACTTCTTCCAATAGGTATAGTCGGCGTGGCCGGGACGGAACTTGTCGGCGATCTCGCCGTAGTCCTTGGAGCGCTGGTCCTGGTTGCGGATCAGGAGCCCGATGGGCGTGCCGGTGGTCAGGCCCTCGAACACCCCGGACAGGATCTCCACCGTGTCCGGTTCCTGGCGCTGGGTGGTGAAGCGCGATTGGCCGGGCTTGCGGCGGTCCAGTTCCTTCTGGATGTCGGCCTCGCACAAAGAAAGACGCGGCGGCACTCCGTCGATCACGCAGCCCAGCGCCGGCCCGTGGCTTTCGCCGAAGGTCGAGACGCGGAACAGGTGCCCGAAGGTGCTGCCGGTCATTCCTGCCCGTTGCCGTTCTTGTTCACCGATATGTCCGGAGCATCCACCGCCTTCATGCCGACGACATGGTAGCCGGAATCCACGTGGTGGACCTCGCCGGTCACGCCGGAGGACAGGCCGCTCAGCAGGTAGAGCCCCGCCCCGCCGACGTCGTCCAGGGTGATGTTGCGGCGCAGGGGAGAATTGTACTCGTTCCATTTGAGGATATAGCGGAAGTCGCCGATCCCCGCCGCCGCCAGGGTCCGCATCGGACCTGCCGACATGGCGTTGACTCGGATGCCCTGCTTGCCCAGGTCCTCGGCAAGGTAGCGCACGCTAGCCTCCAGGGCCGCCTTGGCGACACCCATGACGTTGTAATGGGGGGTCACTTTCTCGGCGCCCAGGTAGGTGAGGGTTAGCAGGCTCCCGCCTTCGGTCATCAGGCGCTCGGCCCGCTGGCAGACCGAGGTGAACGAATAGCAGGAGATGTTCATCGTCATGGCGAAGTTGTCGGGCGTGGTGTCCAGGTAGCGGCCCTTGAGCTGTTCCTTGTCCGAATAGGCGATGGCATGGACCAGGAAGTCCAGTCGGCCCCACCGTTCGGCGATGGCGTCGAAGACCGCGTCCAGGGACCCGGCATCGGTCACGTCGCAAGGCATTACGAGGTCGCAGCCCAGGGATTCTGCCAGCGGCTTGACCCGCTTCTGCAGCGCTTCGCCCTGGTAGGTGAAGGCCAAGTCGGCCCCCTGGGCATGGACGGCCCTGGCGATGCCCCAGGCGATGGAGCGATCGTTGGCCACGCCCATGATCAGGCCCTTCTTGCCCGCCATCAGCGGCACCGAGAACGTCATGAATTCCTCGCTCGGTTGTTGGTCTTGAGGTACGCGGTTCAACCGGATACTACCCGAATGCCGGAAACGCCGATAGCCGCCCGGCCGGGCAGGTAGACGTGCCTATACCCCGGAGCGTCGGGCGTCAACCGTCCAGACGGCCGGCGATGAGGAATTCCTTGTTGCCTTCGGGGCCGGCGATGGGGCTTTCGGCGATTCCCAGCACGGTCCAGCCCTGCCGCGCCGCCAACCATGCACGGATGCGCTCGCAGACTTCGGCATGCAGGTCCGGGTCGCGCACCACGCCCCCCTTGCCCACCCGGCCCTTGCCAACCTCGAACTGGGGCTTGACGAGGGCAACCAGGTGGGCGCCGGGGGCCGCCAGGGCGAGGGGAGCGGGTAGCAGGGTTTCCAGCCCGATGAAGCTGGCGTCGCAGACGATCAGGCCGATGGGTTCCGGCACCTGGCCGGCGGTCAGGTGCCGGGCGTTGGTTTCCTCCAGCACCACGACGCGCGGATCTTCCCGAAGCTTCCAGGCCAGTTGCCCGCGCCCCACGTCGACCGCATAGACCTTGGCCGCCCCGTGGGTCAGCAGCACATCGGTGAAGCCGCCGGTGGAAGCGCCCAGGTCCAGACAGACCAAGCCGTCGGGATCGATGCCGAAATGGGCCAGGCCGTGGGCCAGCTTGACGCCGCCCCGCGACACCCAGGGATGGTCGCGTCCCTTGACCTCCAGGGCGATGTCCTCGGGCAAGGCCGTACCGGGCTTGTCGAGCCGCCTTGTGCCCGAATACACCAGCCCGGCCATGACGAGCGCCTGAGCCCGGCTGCGGCTTTCCACCAGCCCGCGGTCGACGAGGAGTTGGTCGAGGCGTTTCTTGGTCATCCCAAAGGCGGCTTTCCGTTGGCGCGACGGATGATGGCAGCGAGACCTCGGACCCGCTCCCGCAGATCGAGAACATCCAGCTCGACGCCCTTCTCGCAGGCCTTGCGCGCCAAGTCCATCTTGTTCGGCGTCCGCTTCTTCCCGTCCGCCCATGGCCCGTCACCCTTGATGGCGCTGTGATTTCCGACAGCATGCCATGGGTTGCGTATGGGGCAACAGGGAACTGACGGACGATCAAGGGATCAGGTCGTCGACCTCGACCCCGAGGGCCGAGGCAATGGCCTTCAGGGTCTCGACGGAGCCGGTGCGCTTGCCCCGCTCGATCTGGGACAGATAGACCGGATTGATGTCCGCCTTGGCCGCCAGTTCCTTCTGCGTCAGGCCCCGGTATTCCCTGTAGGCCTTGATACGATTGGCGCCACTTACCAAGGACCGCGCAAGAGACTCCGGAAAGACCTCTTCCGTACCGGTAAGCACCCGCGCCAGAACTTCTGCTACTCCAAGTCCATCCCTCGCGACACCCATCAGGCACTCCCGCAAGTTCGAACAGCGAACCACCAAGCCCCTTTCCTTGGTGTCTTTGTGCCGTGGTGGTGGAAGGGGCTTGCTAGGCCCTTACCGCCGCGGCCTCGTCCGCGCGGCCGAGGGCGGAAAGCGCGGTGGCGACGATGTTGGGGGCGGTGAGGCCGGCCGCTTCCAACTGCTTGTCCGGGCTGTCGTGTTCCTGGAACACGTCGGGCAACGTCAGCGGGCGGAACTTGAGGCCGTTGTCCAGCAGGCCTTCCGAGGCCAGGAACTGCATGACATGGGCGCCGAAGCCGCCGGCCGAGCCTTCCTCGACGGTCAAGAGAACCTCGTGCCCGGTCGCCAGGCGGCGGATCAGGTCGGTATCGATGGGCTTGGCGAAGCGGGCATCGGCCACGGTGGTGGACAGGCCGCGCCCCGCCAGTTCCTCGGCCGCCTTCAAGGCTTCCTGGAGGCGGGTGCCGAGGCTCAGGATAGCGACCTTGGAGCCTTCGCGGATGATGCGCCCCTTGCCGATGGGCAGCACCTGCCCTTCCTCGGGCAGATCGACCCCCACGCCTTCGCCACGCGGATAGCGCACCGCGCTGACCCGGTCGTCGATGGCCGCCGCCGTGGCGATCATATGGACCAGTTCGGCCTCGTCGGACGGGGCCATGACCACGATGTTGGGCAAACAACAGAGGAAGGCCAGATCGAAGGCGCCGGCGTGGGTGGCGCCGTCGGCCCCCACCAAGCCGGCCCTGTCGATTGCCAAACGCACCGGCAGCCCCTGCAGCACCGCATCGTGCATCACCTGATCGTAGGCCCGCTGCAGGAAACTGGAATAGATGGCGCAGAAGGGCTTGAAGCCTTCCACGGCCAAGCCGGCGGCGAAGGTGACCGCATGCTGTTCGGCGATGCCGACGTCGAAGAAGCGCTCGGGAAAGCGTTCGGCGAAATGATCGAGGCCCGTGCCGGCCGGCATGGCGGCCGTGATGCCCACGATCTTCTCGTCCTTCTCCGCCACCTTGACCAGGGCCTTGGCGAAGACGTCGGTATAGGACGGGGCGTTGGCCTTGGGCTTGACCAGTTCGCCGGTCACCAGGTCGAACTTGCCGACGCCGTGATACTTGTCGTGGGCTTCCTCGGCCGGCGCATAGCCGTGGCCCTTCTCGGTCACCACGTGCAGCAGCACCGGGGCCGGGTCGAGATCGTCGCGCAGGTTCTTCAGCACCGGCAGCAGGTGTTCCAGATTGTGGCCGTCGACCGGGCCGACGTAGTAGAAGCCCATCTCTTCGAACAGGGTGCCGCCGGTGACCATGCCGCGGGCGTATTCTTCCGCCTTGCGGGCGGCGATGCTGAGCGAGCGCGGCAGCTTGTCGGTGATGTCGCGGGCGAAATGGCGCAGCGAGCGGAACGACTTGGACGAGATCACCCGCGACAGGTAGGCGCTCATGGCCCCCACCGGCGGCGCGATGGACATGTCGTTGTCGTTCAGGATGACGATCAGGCGCGATTCCATCGCGCCGGCGTTGTTCATCGCCTCGTAGGCCATGCCGGCGCTCATGGCGCCATCGCCGATCACGGCGATGACATGGTTCTTCTCGCCCTTGCGGTCGCGTGCCACCGCCATCCCGAGTCCGGCCGAAATGGAGGTCGAACTGTGCCCGGCCCCGAAGGGATCGTAGATGCTTTCCACCCGCCGGGTGAAGCCCGAAATGCCGCCGCCCTGGCGGAGCGTCGGCATGCGGGCGCGCCGGCCGGTGAGAATCTTGTGGGGATAGGCTTGGTGGCCCACATCCCAGATCAGGCGGTCGTCCGGGGTATTGAAGATATGGTGCAGGGCGACCGTCAGTTCGACCACGCCCAGGCTCGCCCCCAGGTGGCCCCCGGTGCGCGAGACGACGCGAATCACCTCGCGACGAATCTCCTCGGACAGCTGCTCGAGCTGTTCGACCGAGAAATGCCGGATGTCCGCTGGCTCCCGGACCAAGTCCAGGAGAGGAGTCTTGTGGTCGTGGGTCACGCGCGTTCTCGCCTCAGGATCGCCGCTTCAGGATGAATTCGGCAAGGCCCCGCAAAGGGTCCGCTTTTTCGGCGAAGATTTCAAGGTGCCTGACGGCTTGGTCGCCAAGAAGACGCGCCTGCTCCCGCGCCCGCTCGATTCCCAGCAAGGAGACGAAGGTGGCCTTTCCGGCCTTGGCGTCCTTGCGGACCTTCTTGCCGACTTCCTTTTCGTCGCCTTCCACGTCCAGCAGATCGTCGACGATCTGGAAAGCGAGCCCCAGGTCGTGGGCATAGGCCTTGAGGGCCTGGCGGGCCTGGGGCGGCGCCTTGCCGAGAATCGCCCCCGCTTCGCAGGAAAATGCGATCAGGGCGCCGGTCTTCATGCGTTGCAGGCGGGTGATTCCATCCAGGGACAGCGGATTCTTCTCGGCCAGCAAGTCCATCATCTGCCCGCCCACCATACCTTGGGGGCCGGCGGCCTTGGCCAGTTCGACCACCAGGTCGGCCCGCACCAGCGGGTCGGAATGGGTGGCGGGGTGGCCCAGCACTTCGAAGGCCTGGGTCAGAAGGGCATCGCCGGCCAGGATGGCGGTGGCCTCGTCGAATTTCTTGTGGCAGGTGGGCTGGCCGCGCCGGAGGTCGTCGTCGTCCATGGCCGGCAGGTCGTCGTGAACCAGGGAATAGCAATGGATCATCTCGACGGCGGCGCCGGTCCGCAGCGCGCTTTCCTCGGCCACGCCGAACAGACGGGCCCCGGCCATCACCATGAAGGGCCGGATGCGCTTGCCGCCGGCCACGGTGGCGTAGCGCATGGCTTCCAGCAGGCGGCGCTCGGGGATGTCGTCCACCGGCAGCAGGCTGTCCATGAATTCGGCCACCCGGGCGGCGGCCACGGTCAACTGTTCGCGGAAGTCGGTCACGAAGGAATCCTCATTCGGCATCCATGGGCTCGGTGCCCGGCTCGCCGCCGGGCCCCAAGACTATTCGTTCCACCCGCATGCGGGCCTCCTTCAACTTGGCCTCGCAATGGCGCTTGAGCTGCGCGCCCCGTTCGGCGGCTGCGATGGCCTCCTCCAGCCCCTCGGCACCTCCCTCCAAGCGGCGCACGATGGCCTCCAGCTCAGCCAGGGCCTCTTCGAAGCTCAGACGGGAAATATCGCGTGGCAGCTTGTCTTCGACCATGGCTCCCCCTTCGGGCATCCCGAAGAAAGGGCCGGAGTTTAGTGGCAGGAACCCGCCAGGGCAATGGCTTCGTCACGGGGCCCAGGGCTCCGAACCCAGGTTGACGCGGCTTTACGTCTTGCTGTGGGGGTGATTCTTTGAGTCGTCGATGACAGAAACGGCCAATTCCTGTGTGATGTCGCTATCGACAGGTGGGGAAAGCCTCACCGTGCCAAGGGAACGAGCCCCAAGGGCAACAGGTATCCTTCGGGACCGATGGCAGCGGGCGAGGAAAACTCCTCGACGAATTTCCCCAGGCCCGGCACGCTCCCCAAGTGATCCTTCTTGACGTAGAGGTAGAGATCGCGAGCCAGGGGGTAGTTACCCAGGCCGATGGATTCGGCCGTGGGAACGATGCCTTCGACGGGAACGCCGCGGACCAGGTTTCCGTGGCGCAGCACGGCGCCGAATTCGACAACGGCCAATGCTTCCTTGTCGGCCGCCACCCGGCGGATCGCCATCTCATCGTCCTCGCCCACTTCGACATAGGCCCCGTCCTCGCGCAAGCTTTCACAAGCTTCGCGATGCTTCTCCGCCGGCAGGTCGCGGACTTGGCGGAAGGCGGAGCAGCCTCCTTCCAAAGCCACCTGGGCGAAGACATCCCGCGTTCCCGAGGTGGGCGGTGGGCCGTAGACCCGGATCGGAGTGTCGGGCAGGGTCGGATCGACATCGCTCCACCGCCGATGGGGATTGGCCGCCAAGCGGCCGCCTACCGGAACTTGGCGCGCCAAACCCAACCAGAGATGACGCCGGGTCAGGGCCATGGCGGCCCCCCCGCGCGCCTGGGCCAGCACCACCGCCCCATGGCCGAGCGCCACTTCGGCCAAGGCTGAAACCCCATTGGCCCGGCAGGCTCCGGCTTCGGCCGGAAGGATGGGACGGGAAGCGGTCACGATGTCGGGCGTATTCAACCCCACCCCGGCGCAGAATATCTTGAATCCCCCGCCAGTCCCCGTCGACTCGACGACCGGAGCCCGGAAGGGAGAACCGCGCCGGAAAGCTTCGGCAACCGCCGAAGAAAAGGGAAACAAGCTGGAAGACCCAACAACCCGCAGGATATCGCGATCCGCAGCCCCGGCCGGAGCGGCCGCCAGAATCCCGATCGCCGCCGCCGCCGTCCATCGGTTCATGGAGTCGTCCTCCCTCGTTGCCTTACTTCCTTCTAACCCCATTGGCATGGGGTGCCAAGGCCGCTACAGTCCGGCGCCATGACCCGCCGCCTCGTCCTCACCGCCCTGATTCTTTTCCTCGCCCTGCCGGCCTTCGCCGCCGAGAAGCCCCTGAGGGTCGCCGTCAACTACTTCTTTCCGCCCTTCAGTTGGGTGGTGGGCGGCAAGACCCTTGTTGGATTCGACGTGGATCTGGCCAACGCGCTCTGTGCCGCCATGGGCCGCGAGTGCAAGCTGCGCGCCGTGGCGCCCGGCGACCGGGTGCCCGGCCTGATGCTCAAGCGCTTCGACATCCTGGCGACTCCGACCTCGGGCGCAGATCCCTGGACCGATGCCGTCGCCCTCAGCATTCCCTATTGCCGGACCGCCTCCGTCTTCGTCGCCGGCCCTGGCTTCGCGGGCGAGCCGACGGCTGAAGCGCTGCGGGGCCGGCGGATCGGCGTCAAGCACAACTCCCCCAACGAAGCCTGGGTGAAGCGCCTGACGGCCGGCGGCGCCAAGATCGAGGGCCACTATTCCATGGCCGACGTGCTGGACGACCTGCAAAAGGGCCGCCACGACTTGGCCTTCGTCCCCATGTTCCCCGCCGCCGACTTCCTGAACAAGTGGGGCGACAAGGGATTCCGCGTGGTCGGGAAGCCCATCGCCGAGGACGGGCTGGGCGAGCCGTTGCGCATGGCGGTCCGCAAGGAGGACAAGGCCCTTCTGGTGGCCCTGGACGCCGCCGTCGCCAAGTTGCTGGCGGACGGGACTTACGCCGACCTGACCGCCAAGTACTTCCCCGAAAGCCTTCGCGCCGCCATCGCCCCGGCACCCTGACGCGAAAAAAACCGCTGCCCGGCGGACCGGACAGCGGTTTAGGAGGCTCGCACATGCAACAAACGGGGGAAGAACCGCTTGATGTCGGATGAACATATCAGGAGATGCTGATACTCGCGCCACTTCATCGGGTGGCGGCATGGAAAAACAATGGGTAGTTCATTCCGACCCGAACGGGTGGCATCAAGAAATCCGGCGGCCCCAGACGGCGAATACCGGATCGGAAACCGTTTCTTGGGGGAAATAGCCATCGTCGGCCGGACGCGGCAGGCCGCGCAGGGACTCGCTGCCCAGATCGGCGAAGAAGCCGGATTCCCTCAGGCATTCCAGGACGAACCCGGTCCTCTCGAAGGGATGAAGTTCGGTCCAGAGGCCCGTCACCTTGGGAGGGAACCAACGGTGCGAGAAGGTCAGTACGAAGGGCGAGTCGGGACGCAGCACGCGGGCCACGTCCCGGAAGACATCGACCGGATGCCGCATGTATTCCACCGAAACGGTGCAGACGCAGGCATCGAAGGCTCCGGTGCCGAAAGGCAGGCGTGGATTGGCGTTCAGGTCGTGCACCACATGCCCGGAAAGTTGCGGATTGCGCCGCATCTCCTGCTCGTTCAAGCCAAGGCCGATGACCTCGCCCAGGCCCTCGTCATCGGGCAGGTGGGAACGGAAGGAACTCATCAGGTCGAGCACCTGCATCCCCGATGAAAGCTGGCGCCGGTAGATATCGGTCACCGCCGCCAGGGCCCGGGAGTCCAGATGCACCGCCATCCGGGGCTTGGCATAGAACGATGCGTCATCGTTCTCGACTGCCCGGCGAAAGCCTTCCGGCTGCCAGAAGTCGGTCGGCTGCCCCAGGTGGCGCGCCTGCATGCCGGGGCCGTCGGTCAGAAATTCGGTCCAGTCCTGGCATCGTCCTCCCCCTTGGCCGGAGTCCTCGGTCACGGAAACGATCTCGGTTTCCAAGCGGGCCGCCCGCCCGGCAAAAGGAGAGTTGAGATCGACGGTCAGCGTCTCGCCATCGATACGGACGATACGGCAAGGGCGGTTGTTGGCCTTGAACAGACCGGGCAGGCCATCGGAAATCATGCCTTGCGGGAAATAGCGCCCCCGCGCCGGAACCAGGAAGCGATCCGGAATGAAGTTGCTGTCGAACTTGGCGGCCGGCAATCTCGCCACCTTGGCCGAGTCGGGGGGCGGCACCAAGTCGCCCGGCCCGAAATCGATCGTCGCCTTGTCACCCGCCCGCCGTCCCATGAGGGCCGCATCGAGGCCGCGCGGGAAAATGTCGAGATCTAGGCGTACCTTGGGCGCGAAGCGGATATCGCGGTGACGCACCCCGTCCGCCTCCCATTCCAGGGAGAAGATCGCTGCCGCCGTGGCGGTTGCCGAAATCGCCGAACCCGCGCCCGGCCGTGCCGTACCGTCCATGTCATCCTCCCAGGCGAGCTACCGCCTCAGCAGGCAAGGCCGACGTTGGCCAACGGACCGCCTCGGCGCCCCAGCGGCAAGCCACGCCCAAAGCCTCTCCCATGGCGTGGCCCCCGGTCAGGGCATGAACCAGTCCCGCTGCGAAGGCGTCGCCGGCACCCGTGGAGTCCACGGTCTCGACATGGGGAGCCGCCGCCGTGAGCACAAGCCCTTGCGGGCCGTGCGCCGTTGCCCCCTCCGGCCCGCGCGTCACCACGACCCACTCCAGAAGGTTTCCGGCCACCCGGAATCCGGTGGCGAAGGGATCGGCCAAGTCGGCGGGCGGCAGGTCCGATTGGGAAGCCACCAGAACCTGGGCCGGTCGGCTTCCCTCTTCCAGCGGCGGCATGTGGGCGACCACCAGGCAGCCCTGCGCCTTCTCCGCCAATAAGGGAGCCAGATCGAGGGCCCGGCTGCGGACGTAGAGACAGTCGGCGGCGATGGACAACAGGCGGCGAGGGGGCTCCGGTTCGTGGGTCCGGTTCAGGTTGACGATGGTGCGCTCGCCTCCCTGGGTCACCAGGACCAGGGACCAAGTGCTGGCACCGGGCACCCGGCGCACGGCCGACGTCTCGACTCCGGATGCCGCCAACTCCGCCAGCAGTTCGTCGCCGAGGGCGTCGGTGCCCAAGGGCGCCACCAGAATGGCCCTGTGGCCGGCGCGGGCCAGAGCCACCGCCGTGTTGGCCCCGCCGCCGCCCAGCCGGCTGCCGCGCGCCTCTCCTTCCAGGTGCGCTCCTTCGCGTAGCGGCTCGTGCAACGCCGCCACCTCGTCCCGCGCCACCGATCCGACCACGACAATCGCCGCCATCGTCCTTCCTCCGCGACGCCATCCGGCATATCCCGGCGATCCCGAAGACTACCGTCTTCGTTCGGCCGCGCAAGGCCGATTGAAAGTGCCGCGCGGCCGGCGTACCCATGGGGCATGCAGTCTACCGCCCTCCGCCTGTCTCTCTATTACGGCGTCCTGTTTCTGGCGATCGGCGTCTATACTCCTTTTTGGCCGCTGTGGCTGGCGTCTCGCGGCCTGGACGCCATCGAAATCGGCATCGTGTCCGCAATCGGAATCGCGGTGAAGGCCGTATCCAGTCCTTTGGCCGCCCATGTCGCCGACCGTAGCGGAGAGCGGCGGCGCCTGATGGGGTGGTTCGGAATCGCCACCCTGCTCGGGTTCGGATTCCTCGGATTCGCGCACGGGTTCTGGCCGGTGCTCCTGCTGACCGTCCTCTACATGGTATTCTGGTCACCGATTCTGCCGCTTGGGGAAAGCCTGGTCATGATGGCGATCCGCGACAGCGGACTTCATTACAGCCGGCTGCGGGTCTGGGGGTCCATCACCTTCATCCTGGCTGCGGCGGGAACCGGGCATCTCCTGGTGGACGGCGATCCAGACCTCGTCTTCTGGCTCCTGCTCGTGGCTCTCGGAGGCCTGGCTGCAGTCATCGGCGTCCTCCCCGACGAGCGCGCCCCGAGGGCGGTCGGACACCTGCCGTTGGCCGCCATGGCGAGGGATCGCCGCTTCCGACTCTTTCTGCTGGCCGCGGCCCTGATCCAGAGCAGCCATGCCGTCTACTACACCTTTGCCACCCTTCACTGGCAAAAGGCGGGTTATTCGGCGGATCTGATCGGCGCTCTGTGGGCCGAGGGCGTGATCGCCGAAATTCTCCTATTCACCTGGGGGATTCCCCTCGTCCGACGCCTGGGCCCCGAACGACTTCTGATTTCAGCCGGCTTGGCTGCCGTGCTGCGCTGGCTTGTGCTGGGAACGACCACGGCCCTTGCGCCACTGCTCGTCAGCCAAGCCCTGCATGCCTTCACCTTCGGGGCGGCCCACCTGGGGGCGATTCACTACATGGCCCGCCATGTACCGCCCCAGCTGTCGGCCACGGCCCAAAGCCTCTATGCAGCCCTGGTCATGGGGCTGGGATTAGGAATCGCCGTTCTGGGCGGCGGACCGCTGTTCGCCGCCTGGGAGGGCGGCGCCTTTGCCGCCATGGCGGTCCTGGGAGGAGGCGGAGCCATCGCAGCCTTTCTTCTCTCTCGCAAAACCGGTTGATAGCGAACTCGAGGGCAGTCTGCTCTGGCAATACGACGTGGATGTCGGAATTGCGGCACGTTTAGGTTTATCGCGGTTCCTCCGAATCAGTGACGATTCGAACAATCATACGCACAGCAAGCCGTAAACCGCGTTAACCTGAGCCCGGAGCCCTGGGGCCTTTCCCATGTCGCTTTGCTTTTGCGGCGGTTCCGTGATATTAGCGGCTAGGCGGATGTCGAGACCTCTGGGGGGCATCGACGCCGCGCGTTCCAGGTGGATGGGATGCCGAGCCGGTGAAAAGCTGCCTGTTGTGCCCGAGGGGAACCCGTTGTCGCGGGTATATCCTGCATATCTTGATTCTGAAGCTGTACGATGCGATGGAACATCGTGACAGTCTCGACACCATCGTGCGCGAGTTGTCGCGCGAGGACATGCTCTTGCTGGCGGATCAGGGCGCTAGCGCTCGCGAGACCTGCTGGGGCAAGGGCTTTGTCATGGTCGTCGGGCGAAAGATCGCCGATATCGCCAAGACCGCCACGAACGACGCGCAGATGCGCACCAGCGTCGAACGGACCATCGTGCAGATGGACGCCTTGTTCACCAAGCTTCCAAAGGGGATCAGCATCGATCTCTCGGAACTGGCCATGGAAGTCTTCAACCAAGCCTGCGAGTTGTTGGCGAAGGAGGGCAGCAAGGCCTTCGTATCCGCCAATGTGGTCGGCCAGGCATGCGGGGCGGTCAATCTGCGCAAGCAACAGGCCAAGGCCAAGAAGAAGTGAGGCGCGGGGTCGTCGGTCTTCTTTTGGCTGCGGCCCTTGCGGTGGGGTCGGCAGCCCGGGCGGAGACCTTTCGCGGTTCCACCCTGGCCGTGCTGAGCGGCGGTGCGCAATACCGTTTCACGGTGGAACTGGCCGAGACGCCCTTGCAGCGCGCCGAGGGCCTGCAACACCGAAAATCGATGGCCGCCGACGCCGGTATGCTGTTCGATTTCGGCCGCATCCAACCGGTCTCGATGTGGATGAAGAACACCTTCATTCCTCTCGACATGCTGTTTCTCAGGGCCGACGGGACCATCGCCGGCATTGCCGAGAACACGGTTCCCCATTCTCTCGATATCATCGCCGCGCCGGAACCTGTGCGTGCCGTCCTGGAACTGAACGCCGGCACGGTCCAGCGCCTGGGCATCAGTCCCGGCGACCGGATTTTCCACTGGATATTTGGGCCGTAGAGCCTCTTGCCGCGCGGGCCAAGGCGTGCGCGGCGGCCGCTGCTACCGGCTTTCCTCCGGCCTCTGCGACGAAAGGGCGAGGACTTCCTGGGCGGCGGCACTCTGTTCCAGGTAGTTGATGGCTCCCGTCGCTACGGCCTTGCGGAAATGGGCCAGGGCCTTGTCGCGTTCGCCCTCGATCAGGCGGCGTTGGCCCAGATAGAAATGGGCCTCGGCCAACAGGCCGGCTTGGCTGTCCGCGTTTTCTCCGACGGCGCGAGCGAGGACCGCGTCCTCGGAGGCCGTGCCCATCAGAGTGGCGCCTAGAATACCCGGCCAGCCATCGAGATCCAGGTTTCGTTCACGCAGTCCCGCCAACAGTTCGCCGTCGCCTTCTGCGCCGCTCCGGCGGCGCGCCATGTAGCGCCAGAACAGCATGTACGGGTCGCCCCCCAGGGACAAGCCTTCGGAGAAATCCTGGGCGGCCTCGTTGAACCGGCCCAGGAAGAACAGCGAGTAGCCCCGGTAGAAGAAAGCGCGTTGAAAGCCGGGCTGCGCCGTCAGGACGTCGTCGAAGCGGGCGAGGGCGGTCTCGTGGTCGCCCGCGATCATCTGGCGGAATCCCACACGCCAGGCTTCCTTGGCCGGATCATAGGGCCAATGGCGTATCGCCATGATGCCGATCAGCAGCACGAGGACGAGGTCGATGAGGCGAAGGCGGAACCGCATGGACTCATCCTATCATGGCTTCTCTGGCCGATGAGGCCAATAACTTGTAAATCCATATGGCTTGATCGAGCCGTTGCTACCGCCCTGCCGCCCAGGAGGATGCCTTGACCGATCCCGATCTTCTCGCCCGTATTGCCGCCGCCCTGGAGCGCCTGGCCCCGGCTGCCCCGCCGCCCGCCGACCTGGAGGCGGCCGACGCCTTCGTCTGGCATGGGCCGGAAGCGCGCCTGGAGCCGGTGGCGTCGGTCAACCGGGTGGCTTTGGACCTGCTGAAGGGTGTGGAGGACCAGCGGGCTGCGTTGCTGGATAATACCCGTCGCTTCGCCCGGGGCTTGCCGGCCAACAACGCCCTGCTGTGGGGCGCCCGGGGGACGGGCAAGAGCTCCCTGGTCAAGGCCGTCCATGCCCGCCTGAACGAAGAAGCCCCCCGCTGCCTGGCGCTGATCGAGATACACCGCGAGGACATCGCCACCCTGCCGCGCCTGCTGGCGGTGCTGCGGGGCAGCGGGAGGCGCTTCCTGGTGTTCTGCGACGACCTGTCCTTCGACGGCGGCGACACGTCTTACAAATCCCTGAAGGCGGCCCTGGAAGGAGGCATCGATGGGCGCCCGGCCAACGTGCTGTTCTACGCCACCTCCAACCGCCGCCACCTGATGCCCCGCGACATGATCGAGAATGAACGTTCCTCGGCCATCAATCCCTCGGAAGCGGTGGAGGAAAAGGTTTCCCTCTCCGACCGCTTCGGGCTCTGGCTTGGCTTTCATGCCTGTGACCAGGATACCTATTTCGCCATCGTCGAGGGCTATGCGAGGCGGTATGGCCTGAAGGTGTCCAGGCGCCGGCTGCGGGCGGCGGCCCTGGAATGGTCGATGGCGCGCGGCGCCCGGTCGGGGCGTGTCGCCTGGCAGTTCGTCCAGGACTTGGCGGGGCGGCTGGGGAAGACCTTGGATTAGGCGCTACGGCTTCATGGCGTTTCTTAATATGCATCCGGTCGGCCGCGCAGCACCGACGCGTTGGCCGCCAGGATCAGGGCGGCTCCGGCCAGGGTGGTGGGGCCGATGGCCTCACCGAACAGCAGCCAGCCGGCCAGGGCCGCAAGGACGAGTTGGAGGAATTGCGCCGCCATGACCGGGGCCACGTCGCTCCAGTAGAAGGCGCGGCTCACCGCCGCCTGGGCGAGCGTCGCGAAAGCCGCCAAGCCCGCCAGCCACGCGAGGCCGGCAGGGGACGGGGATGTCCAGACCGTCGCCGCCGGGGCCGCCGATCCGGCGGCCATCACCAGGGTGACCCAGACCACGTTGGTCCAGGTGGATTGGCGCCCGGACAAGGACTTCAGCAGGACCAGTTCGACGGCTCCGAACAAGGCGGTCGCCAGTGCCAGCAGGACGCCTAGCATGGAAACGTCGGGGCCCAGGGGATCGGGCGCCGCCACCAGTAGGGCACCACCAAAACCGACGGCCACCGCGGTCCAGCGGCGATAGTCGACCCGTTCCTTGAGAAACAGGGCGGCCCCCAGAGTGGTGAACAGGGGGCCGGTAAGGGTAAAGGCGATCAGCGCCGCCAGGGGCAGCATCAGGGCGGCGGAGAAATAGGACAGCATGGTCACCAGGACCATGGCCCCGCGCGCCACCTGCAGGCGCCATTGGCCGAGCGGAATCCGCCAGCCGTGCTGCGGCAGGTACCAGGGCAGCAGCAGCGGCAAGGCCAGCAGACAGCGCAGGAACCCGATCTCAAGGGGATGAACGTCTCGTCCCACGAAGCGGATGCAGATCAACATGCCCGTTCCTGCCAGCGTGGCGAAGGCCATCCAGAAGACGCCGCGCAGAGGGTCGTTTCCGGGGGTCGGAACCATGGCTGGGACTATAACGGGGTCGGGCAGTCGCCATATAAAACAAATGTATTGTGTGATGAAAATATGTTTGACACGCGAAACGTGGTCTTTTATGTTAATCAACACATCGACAAACGATAATCTTTCGAGGCTAGCCATGAACGTCTCCGTCTCCGCTCACAAGCCCGCCGTGGATGAGGCCATCACGTTGCGCGAACCCACCGAGGTCGACCCCGCCCAGGTCCATAGCTGGATGCAGGCGGGCGAGGTGCTGCTGGTGGACGTGCGCGAGGCAAGCGAATTCGAGAACGAGCGAATCCCCGGTGCTCTGCTGATGCCCCTGTCGTTCTTCGATGGACAGAACTTCCCTCGGCTTCCGGGGCTGCGCGTGGTGCTTCATTGCGCGGTCGGCAAGCGCTCGGCTGCGGCGGCCAAGCAGCTCCTCAAGGCCGGATTCGGCGAAGGAATCAGCATGCGCGGCGGATTGAACGCCTGGAAGGCGGAAGGGTTCGCCGTCGAAAACTGATCTGACGAGAGCGACAATACCTGCCACCCCGGGTCGCCGCCCCCCGATCTCTCTTCGATGGCGTCCCGGGGTGTTTTTTTGCCCTTGACGGTAGGACTCGGCGAGGGACGCTTTTCCACATAAACCGAAGGAACGCCAGGAAAAGCGGGGCTATCGGCCCGGTCGACGAAAGTTGGCGAAACGCCATCGAAACAATGATAAATTATCAATATTTATCAATATATTGAATTTTAGACGCATGGGAGATCAAGGCGTTGAACGGTGCGGCAAAGCCTTGGTCCAGGCGACTTGCAGGGCCATCGCCACCCTTCCATCCCCAGACTTATCCCCAATCGCCGGGATAGGGGCTCAGACCGGGCGGCGGGCCTTGAGGGCGGCGGTCAGGGTGCCGTCGTCCAGGTAGTCCAGTTCGCCCCCCACCGGGACGCCATGGGCCAGACCGGTGACGATGACGCCGCAATCCTTCAGTCGCTCGGCGATGTAATGGGCGGTGGTTTGACCGTCCACGGTCGCGTTGGCGGCGAGAATCACCTCGGCGATTTCCGGCGCCTTGGCGCGGGCCACCAGACGCGGGATGCCCAGGTCGTCCGGCCCCACGCCGTCGAGGGCGGACAGGGTTCCGCCCAGCACGTGGTAGCGGCCGCGAAAGAGCGCGGAGCGTTCCAGGGCCCAAAGGTCGGCCACGTCCTCCACCACGCAAAGCGTCGAAGGATCGCGCCGGGCGTCGGCGCAGATGGGGCAGGGGTCGGCCATGTCCAGGTTACCACAGACCGAACAGGTCCGCACCGCGCGGGCGGCCTCGGCGAGGGCCTGGGCCAAGGGAGTGAGCAGGGCTTCGCGCTTCTTCAGAAGGAACAGAGCGGCGCGGCGCGCCGAACGCGGTCCCAGGCCCGGCAGGCGGGCGAGAAGCTGGATCAGGTGCTCGACGGGGCCGACCGCCATGGGGGCCGATCAGAAGGGCAGTTGGAAGCCGGGCGGCAATTGCAGCCCGCCGGTGACCTCGGCCATCTTCTTGGCGACTTCCGACTCCACCTTGGTGCGGGCGTCGTTGTGGGCGGCGACGATCAGGTCCTCCAGGACCTCGGCCTCGCCCGGCGCCATCAGGGCTGGGTCGATCTTGAGGCCGCGCAACTCGCCTTTGCCGGACACCCGGACCTTGACCATGCCGCCCCCTGCCGAGCCTTCGGCCTCGATCAGCGTCATGTCCTGCTGGAACTGGGTCATCCGGCTCTGCAATTGTTGAGCCTGCTTCATCATCTGGCCAAGGTTCTTCATCCGGGTCTCCTCTTGCGAACGTGCCTCGTGTATAGCAGGGGAAGGAGAACGAGTCATGCAGCACCGGACGCTCTTCGTCTTCGACATCGAGACCCTGCCCGATACCGACGTGGTGCCTAATCTGACGGGCTTTTCCGAGCCCGGCGTGGCGGCCCGGCGGGCCGAATTGGAGCGCTATCACCTGGAAATCACCGAAGGCCGCAATCCCTTCCCCCGGCAGCCCTTCCACAAGGTGGTGGCGATCGGCTTCCTGGAGGCCGACATCGAGCGCGACGGCACGGGCGAATCGTACGTGCTGCGCGAATTGCGTTCGGGCGGGCGGGCCGACTACGACGAAAAGACCTTGCTGCAGGGATTTTTCCAGCACTTCGAACGCCTGAAGCCGCGCCTGGTCAGCTTCAACGGCCGCAGTTTCGATCTGCCGGTGCTCAAGTACCGGGCCATGGTGCACGGCATCTCCGCCCCCTACCTGCACCAGGCGGGCGACAAGTGGGCCAGCTACAACAGCCGCTATGCCGCCGACTGGCATTGCGACCTGCTGGAGGTGCTGTCGGACTACGGCGCCTCGGCACGGGTAAAGCTGAACGAGGTCTGCGCCGCCCTGGGGTTTCCCGGCAAGTTCGGCACCGAGGGCTCCCAGGTCGCCCAAATGGTCGACGAGGGCCGTATCCAGGAGGTGCGCGACTATTGCGAGACAGACGTGCTCAACACGTACTTGGTATATCTGCGCTGGAAGCTGCATACCGGGACCCTGAGCGCCGACGGCTACAACCGCGCCGCCGCCGATGTGGTCTCATACATCCAGGCGGAAATGGAAAAGCGCCCCCACCTGGGCGCCTTTCTTGACGCCTGGGGCCTGGCCTCGGGCAACCGGTTCCTGCTTTAGGAGGGGGCAATACAGCCGAGATCCGCCAATCCGCCCCGCAACGCGCCTTCGAACGATCGAAAAGACGCCGCCCCGCGAAGGCGATCGATGGCTTGTCTCTGGGCGATGGCGGTGAACAGGTCTGCATCTCCGCGACAGGCGCGGCGGTTCCGAACCGCGTTTACGGCATTTTTCAAAGTCGCCTTGGGATCGACAAGGCGTTCCGCTTCGTCGGCATCAGCCGGCAGGGCCAGGGCTTGCCGGCCGCCCCGGAAACCGAGCGCCCCCAGGACGGCATCGGGATCGGCCATGACCCAGGCTTCCGTTTCGTGGCGCGGTTCCATGACGATGCAGCGGGCCGATCTCAATGAGCATCGCGCTTCGACGGCGGCGCAATAGGCTTTTCCCCGGCTGTCCAGGGAGGACGATTGCGCGCGTCCCCCCGAGTCCGCGTGGATGAACAGCAGGTGGAAGGCCTCGGCATTGGCGCAGGCCTCGGCGGCAACCGCTGCGACTTCGCGGTTCTTCAGGCCCAGATGCACGGCCGCCGCGTTCGGAATGCTGACTTGGCGCAGTCCGTCGGACAGGGTGATCTCTTCCATGATCCGCGGCAGAAGGACGTCGAAATACGCTCGGTCGCTGCCGCCTTCGTAGTAGGCTGCCCACGCCAGATGCATCAGGCCTCCCCGCTCTGGCGCTTGAGCAGTGCGGCGACTTCGCCCCGGGTCAGGTCGGTTTCGGGATTGAGGTCGAGTTCGGTCTTGACGCCAGTCCGCATTCTGGTCTTGACCGCCTTGGTCCGGCTTTTCGGATCGATATGGCTGACCGAATCGGCGGCAACGATT
This sequence comes from Magnetospirillum sp. WYHS-4, assembly GCA_039908345.1. NCBI lineage: Bacteria > Pseudomonadati > Pseudomonadota > Alphaproteobacteria > Rhodospirillales > Rhodospirillaceae > Magnetospirillum > Magnetospirillum sp. WYHS-4. The sequence continues at coordinate 73,480 of JAMOBD010000002.1, read as the reverse complement.
TCCTCGTCTTGCAACGCAGCCATCACCGCCGGGGAATGGGTATTGACCAGGACTTGGAACAGACGGTCGGTGCCGATGGCTTCCGGACGGGACACCGCCTTGCGGAGAAACTCCACAAGCATGGGGATGCGGCCCTCGTGGACGCCGTTTTCCGGCTCCTCGAAACAGAGTATTCCTTTGCGGTTCGGATCGTCCAGCACGGCAAGCAGCGCCAGGAGCCTGAGGGTGCCATCCGAGATGACGCGCGAACTGAATTGCAGCTGTTCCGACATGGCTACGCCGAACGAATATTCCTTCGTATCCTCGTCGTCGAAGACCTTTACCGACCGAACCGACGGCACCAGCGAGGCCAAGTCGGCCGAAATATCCGCGATGATGCCTTCCGGGCGGTCGTCGGCGGCCGTGATCTCCTTGAGGCGGGCGAGAACCGCCGACAGGTTGGAGGCATCCGGCCGCAGGTCCCGGCTTTCGAAGCGGTCGCTCGATCGCCGTGCGGCTTGGGGATTGATTTCCAGGAACTGGGTGGAAACGAAAAGGTCCTTCAGCGCGTAAAGGTGCGGAAACTCGGCCGTGGAGATGGTCGATAACGCCGTCCGAGAAGCCTCCGCTGCCGGCAGCGTCACCGGCCGCCCACGTTTGGTCGCCCCATCCTGGCGGATTTCGAAGGCCAACGTCTGGCCTTTTTCCTTTTTTGTGAGAAGAAAGGGCCGGGAAGTCGGGGCCAGATACTTGATGCTGGGGAAAGTAACCTTTTCCTCCTTGCGCGGGATGGCGCGGCATTCTTCCCCCGTCACGAAAATGCCTCGCGGTTGGCCCTTGCTCCCGTGCTTGATGGTAATCTCCACCTCGTAATGCAGCCTCTGGGCCTTGATCTCGAACTGGCTGCCAAAGGAATCGGTGCCTTCGGCGTCCAGCAGGATCTGCACCGCGAACCTCATACGCGAAGCCCGGCTGGCCTCGGTACGCCGGAACAACTCCTCGGGTTCCCCGCGAAGCTGCTGCATGGCGGTCCTTACGTCATGTCTGGCCAGAAGCGAAAGGAACCGAATGGCATCGAACAGGTTGGACTTGCCGCTAGCATTGGGACCGACGATGGCGGCAAAGGGTTTCAGGTCGAGAGCAAAATTCTCGAAAGTCTTAAAGCCATCGATTTCGATCCGAGTCAGCATGTCGCCAGATTACCTGCGAAGACGGCGACCGGCAATGTCGCTTTCGCGGAACTCTCCGCTAACCGCTTATCTGTTCCAGGAACTCCGCGATGGTATCCCGGTGCTTGCTCCGGGCCAGGGCCAGCGGTGTGGTGCCGTCGGAGTCGGTGCGCCGGGGATCGGCCCCGGCTTCGACCAGGAGGCGCACCACGTCGAAACTGCCGCCCGCCACCGCCCAATGGAGCGCCGTGCCGCCGTCATGGTCGGCGGAATCGGGATCGGCGCCCTTGGCCAGGAGCGCACGGACCAAAGGCGGGATGCGCTTGCGGGCGGCTTCGATCAGGTTGGCTCCCAGGCCGTGGCGATGGTCGAACGAGCCTTGGCCCTGCAGGCGGAGTTCCCCTTCCTCCACCCGGTAGATGGCCGGGGTGTAGGTGGTGGACAGGGTGTCCACCACATGGGCGCCATTCCCGAAGGCCACGGCGGCCGCTTCGGCGCCCGCCAGGTTCTCGTAACCGGCGGCGGTGACGTAATCGGGGGAGATGGTGTAGAAGCGGCGGCGGGGAGCGTTCATGGCGGGCGTCCGGTTTCTGGCGTTCCTCATCATGTTTGCATCGGCCGCCCGGTTTCAAGCCTCGACCATCGGGGCTTGCAATCGCCGTCCGTCTCCACTATGTACACGGCCTTCATCACGCACGCGGGCGTGCGGCGGGTGGGGGAGACATCCCCATGCGTCGCTCCGGTGTCCAACTCCACGGTGGGGTCGGACGTGGCCCGCGGAGGACCAACCGGAAAAGGAAACCGACCATGTCCCCGAATCTGCCCGTATTCTCCATGCGCCAGCTCCTGGAAGCCGGCGTGCACTTCGGCCACAATACCCGTCGCTGGAACCCCAAGATGTCCTCCTATCTCTTCGGGGAGCGCAACGGCATTCATATCATCGACCTCCAGCAGACCGTGCCCATGCTGCACCGGGCTCTGCAGGCCGTCCATGACGTGGTGGCGGGCGGCGGCCGCGTGCTGTTCGTCGGCACCAAGCGCCAAGCCGGCGAGCGCATCGCCGAAGCGGCCAAGCGCTGCGGCCAGTTCTATGTCAACCACCGCTGGCTGGGTGGCATGATGACCAACTGGCGCACCATTTCCAATTCCATCAAGGTTCTGCGTGATCTTGACGAGCGCCTGGGGCTGGAGCAGACCGGCCTCACCAAGAAGGAAACCCTGGTGATGACCCGTGAGCGCGACAAGTTGGAGCGCGCTTTGGGCGGTATCAAGGACATGGGCGGTCTGCCCGATATCCTGTTCATTATCGACACCAACAAGGAAAAGATCGCCATCGCCGAAGCGAACGTGCTGGGCATTCCGGTTGTCGCCGTGGTGGACAGCAACTGCGATCCGGCCGGCATCACCTTCCCCATCCCGGGCAACGACGACGCCATCCGCGCCATCAATACCTATTGCGACCTGATGACCGCCGCCGTCCTGTCGGGCATCCAGGACGAGATGAAGCGCGGTGGGGCCGATCTGGGCAAGGCGACCGAGGTTCCGGTCGAGGCCCTGCCCAGCGCGGGAATCGAGGAAGTCGCCGAGGTGGCTGAGGGCGCGTAAGCGTTCTTGAGCTTTCCTGTCGAAACAAGTCGTTATACGGATTTCCTGAGAAGGTAGATCGCCATGGCTGAGATTACCGCCTCCCTGGTCAAGGAGCTGCGCGAGAAGACCGGCGCCGGCATGATGGACTGCAAGAAGGCGTTGGGCGAGACCGGCGGCGACCTGGAACAGGCCGTCGACTGGCTGCGCAAGAAGGGCTTGGCCGCCGCCGCCAAGAAGGCGAGCCGCGTCGCGTCCGAAGGTCTGATCGGCATCGCCGTCGAGGGCGGCAAGGGTGCCCTGGTCGAAGTCAATGCCGAGACCGATTTCGTGGGCCGCAACGATAAGTTCCAGGACTTCGTCCGGACCGTGGCCAGGTTGGCGCTCGCGGTGGGGGACGATGTCGAGGCTCTGAAGGCCGCCGCCTATCCGGGGACCGGCCGGACGGTGGCCGACGAGTTGACCGCGCTCATCGCCACCATCGGCGAGAACATGAGCCTGCGCCGCGTCGCGGTGCGCGAGGCGGGCGTGCTGGGTTCCTACCTGCACAGCGCCGTTGCGCCGGGCTTGGGCAAGATCGGCGTGCTGCTGGCTTTGGATGGCGGCGACGCCAAGACCCCGGATGTCGCCAAGCAGGTGGCCATGCACATCGCCGCCGCGGCGCCGATGTCGGTGTCGCGCGACGACCTCGATCCGACCGCCATCGAGCGCGAGCGTCAGGTCCTGATCGGCCAGGCCAAGGAATCCGGCAAGGCGGACGCCATCATCGAGAAGATGGTCGAAGGTCGCATCCGGAAGTTCTACGAGGAAGTCTGCTTGCTGGACCAAGTCTACGTGATCGACGGCGAAAGCCGTGTTTCCAAGATTCTGGAAGGTGTCGGCAAGCCGAAGGTGTTGGGCTTCGACCGCTTCAAGCTGGGCGAAGGCCTGGAAAAGAAGCAGGACGACTTCGCCGCCGAAGTCGCCGCGATGGCCAAGTAAGGCCGCAAGATTCCCGGAGACCCGCCGGCCGGCCTTGGTGTAGGATCGACGCCGGCCGGGGGGTGCCCCAGGGAGTCCAAACGGACGGGAAAAGCCATGGAGAGCGAGCCGCGATACCGGCGGGTTCTGCTCAAGCTGTCGGGTGAGGCGCTGGCCGGTGCCGACGGTTCGGGCATTGATCCGGACGTTCTGCACAAGTTCGCTGGAGAGATTGCCGCCGTGCACCATCTGGGCGTTCAGGTGGGCTTGGTGATCGGTGGCGGCAACTATTTCCGCGGCGCCAAGGGGGTCGGCATCGAGCGGGCCACCGGCGACTACATGGGCATGCTGGCTACCGTGATGAACGCGCTCGCCATGGGCAACGCCCTGGAACAGCGTGGTGTGCGCGCCCGCGTCCTGTCGGCCTTGCCCTTGGGACCGGTTTGCGAGTCCTTCGACCGCCGCGCCGCCCTCGGCTATCTGGACGAGGGCCGGGTCGTCCTGTTCGCCGCCGGCACGGGCAATCCCTACTTCACCACGGACACCGCCGCCACTCTGCGCGCCATCGAAACCGGCTGCGATGCCCTGTTCAAGGGGACCCAGGTGGACGGCGTCTATTCCGCCGATCCCAAGAAGACCAAGGACGCAGTGCGCTACGATCGGGTGAGCTATAGCGAGGCCTTGGCCAAGGATCTCAAGGTCATGGACGCCACTGCCATCGCGCTGGCCCGCGAGAACGCCATTCCCATCGTGGTCTTTTCCATTCACAATCCGGGGGCTTTCGCCGAGGTGGTGGCCGGTCGCGGCCGCTTCACCGTGGTCGGCGAGGGGGCCTGAACACTAGAGAAAGCAGGGGAGATCGATCGTGTCCGCCGACTTCAAAGCCATGAAGAAGGACCTCGAGCACCGCATGGAGGGATCGCTTGGGGTGCTGCATAAGGAGTTCGCCGGTCTGCGTACCGGCCGTGCCTCCACCAGCCTTCTGGAGCCCATCACCGTCGAGGCCTATGGCAGCCCGATGCCGATGAACCAAGTCGGCACCATCGGCACGCCCGAACCCCGGATGCTGACCGTCCAGGTCTGGGACAAGGGCTTGGTCAAGGCAGTCGAAAAGGCCATCCGCGACGCCAACCTGGGGCTCAACCCGCAGACCGATGGCCAGTTGGTACGGGTGCCCATTCCGGCGCTCAACGAGGAACGCCGCAAGGAACTGACCAAGGTCGCCGGCAAGTATGCCGAGGAAGCCCGGGTCCATGTCCGCAACGTTCGTCGCCACGGCATGGACGAATTGAAGAAGCTGGAAAAAGACCACAAGATTTCCGAAGACGAGCATCGCACCTTCGGGGAGGAGGTCCAGAAGCTGACCGACTCCTACATCAAGAAGATCGACGAGGCGCTGCACGCCAAGGAAAAGGAAATCATGCAGGTCTGATGTCCCAAATGACCGCCGCGCCCCAACCCCAGGATCCATCGCCGTCGCCCGTGCACGTCGCCATCATCATGGATGGCAATGGCCGCTGGGCGCGTGCCCGCGGCTTGCCGAGAGTGGCGGGGCACCGGCGGGGGGCCGAGGCGGTGCGGACGACCATCCGGGCGGCCGTGGATTCAGGTGTCAAGTATTTGACTCTTTACGGCTTTTCCTCTGAGAATTGGAAAAGGCCAGCGTCCGAGGTAGCGGACCTGATGGGCCTGCTGCGCCTCTACCTTCGCAACGAGATCGCCAGCTTGCACGAGGGCGGCGTCTGCCTGCGCATCATCGGCGACCGCACCAAGCTGTCCGACGATATCGTGACCCTGATCGAGGACGCCGAGCGCTTGACGGTCGATAACCGGCAACTGGTGCTGACCATGGCTCTCAGCTACGGAGGCCGGGCCGAAATCGCCTGCGCCGCCCGCCGTCTTGCGGAGAAGGTCAAGGCCGGGGAACTGGATCCCGCCGCCATCGACGAAGACTCCTTCGCCCGCCACCTGTTCACCGAGGGGCTTCCCGATCCCGACATCCTTATCCGTACGTCGGGGGAGAAGCGGATCAGCAATTTTCTTCTTTGGCAACTCGCCTACACCGAGTTCGTGTTCGTCGATACCCTATGGCCCGACTTCTCCCAGCAGGACTTCAGAAACGCCTTGGGCGAATATCGGCGACGCGAGAGGCGTTATGGTCGAACCAACGGGTGAGCCGCGCCTTGGCAATCTTACGGTCCGTATTCTGTCGGCTCTGGCGCTGGCCCCGCCAGTACTGGCGGCGGTCTGGTTCGGGCGCCCCTACTTCGAGATACTGGTGGTCGTTTCCGCCGCCGTCATGCTCTGGGAATGGCAGCGTTTGGTCAGGCCGGCGCCGGCCCGTGTGGTTTGGCTGGCGGGGGGAGTCGCCTACGTGGTCCTGCCCTGTGCCGCCCTGATCTGGCTGCGCGCCGATGCCGAAGCCGGGGCCTTGGCCATTCTCTGGCTTCTCGCTGTCGTCTGGGCCACCGATACCGGGGCTTACGCCTTCGGCCGCCTGATTGGGGGCCCAAAGCTGGCGTCCGCCATCAGCCCCAAGAAAACCTGGGCCGGTCTGTTGGGCGGGATGGCCTGCGCGGGCGGTGCCGGCGCCGCCGTCGTCGTCGCGGGCGGGACCGAGGCTGCGGGGGGCTTGGCATCTCCGGCCCTGGCCGGGGCCCTGGTGGGGGGGCTTTCGCAGGGCGGCGACTTGTTCGAATCCTGGGTCAAGCGACGTTTCGGGGTAAAGGACTCCAGCAATATCATTCCAGGCCATGGGGGGCTGCTCGACCGGGTGGACGGCCTCTTGGCCGCCGCCTTGGCAATGGCCTTGATCCGGGTGGCCGGCGGAGGCAAGGTGCTGCCATGGTCATGATCCATTCCCAGCCCCGGCGCGTCACCGTGCTCGGGTCGACGGGTTCCATCGGCACCAGCACGGTGGACCTGCTGAAGCGCAATCCCGATTCATTTCAGGTGGAGGCCCTGACGGCCAACCGCAATGTGGCACTGCTTGCCGAACAGGCGCGAACACTGAAGGCCCGCCTGGCCGTGGTGGCCGATCCGGCGCGCTATGGCGAATTGAAGGCGGCACTCGACGGTTCGGGGATCGAGGGCGCCGCCGGGCCCCAGGCCGTGGTGGACGCCGCGGCGCGCCCGGCCGACTGGGTGATGGCCTCCATCGTCGGCGTGGCCGGGCTGGACCCCACCCTGGCTGCGGTGCGGCGGGGCGCTATCGTCGGCTTGGCCAATAAAGAGGTGCTGGTCTCCGCCGGCGCGGTGATGACCGCCGAGATCGCCCGCCACGGCGCGACCCTGCTGCCGGTCGATTCCGAGCATAGCGCCATTTTCCAGGTTCTCGACCGCGATCAACCGGAACGTATCGCCCGCATCATCCTGACCGCCTCGGGCGGCCCCTTTCGCGATCGCGGCCTGGAAGAGATGGCCGCCGTGACGCCGGAACAGGCGGTGGCCCATCCCAACTGGGACATGGGGGCCAAGATTTCGGTCGATTCCGCCACCATGATGAACAAGGGCCTGGAGCTGATCGAGGCCTACCACCTGTTCCCGGTTTCCGAGGACCGCATCGAGATCCTGGTTCACCCCCAGTCGGTGGTGCACAGCCTGGTGGACTACGTGGACGGGTCGGTCCTGGCGCAATTGGGGACGCCGGACATGCGCACCCCCATCGCCTACGCCCTGGCCTGGCCGAAACGGATGGAGACTCCGGCGGCGCGCCTGAAGCTGGAAGAGATCGCGACCCTGACCTTCCGGCGCCCCGACCTGGAACGGTTTCCTGCCCTGCGCCTGGCCCGCGAGGCCTTGCGGACCGGTGGTTCCGCCCCCACTATACTGAATGCGGCCAACGAGGTCGCCGTCGATCGCTTCCTCAAGCGGAACATCGGATTCCTGGACATCGCGCGGACGGTCGAGGAAACCCTGGCCGCCATGCCGACGCACCGGCTGGACTCGCTGGAAGACGTCCATGCCGTCGATGGCGAGGCGCGCCGCGTCGCCCAGGATGTCATCGACCGCCGCCAACGACGGCCATAGGAAGGACCCGAAATGGGATTGGATAGCATCACCGGCTTTCTGGGCAACCTGTGGGACTACGGCGTGCCGTTTCTGGTTACGCTCAGCGTGCTGGTTTTCGTGCACGAACTCGGCCACTTCTGGGTTGCCCGGCGCAACGGGGTGAAGGTCGAGGTCTTCTCCATCGGCTTCGGGACGGAGCTGTTCGGTTTCAACGACCGCCTGGGGACTCGCTGGAAGTTCAGTGCCGTGCCGCTGGGCGGCTACGTCAAGATGTTCGGCGAATACGATTTCGACGAGGAAAGCCCCGATCGTCCCCCGATGACCGACGCCGAGAAGGCCGTGTCCTTCCACCACAAACGCCTGGGGCAGCGGGCGGCCATCGTCGCCGCGGGGCCGATCGCCAATTTCCTGTTCGCCATCGCGGTGTTGGCCCTCATGTTCATGACGGTCGGCAATCCCCATCATCAGGCGGGAGTCGGCCAAGTGCAGCCCGGTAGCTCGGCCGAACAGGCCGGGTTCCAGAAGGGCGACTTGATAACGGCCATCGATGGCGAACCGACGCCCCGCTTCGAGGACTTGCGGCGCATAGTTTCGGCCCATCCCGGCCAAGGCCTGTCGTTCCGCTTGGTGCGCGACGGGGCCGAGATGACGCTTCAGGCGGTCCCCAAGGCTTCGGTCAGGGCGGACGAGGATGGCCGGACGCGGGAAGTCGGCCTGTTGGGCGTGCTGCCCGATCCCGCGCGGGTGGTCTACGAGCGCCATAATCCCCTGAGTGCCTCCTGGATGGCCGTGGAGAAATCCTTCGGCTTGGCGACCCGCATCCTTCAGGAAGTCGGCCTCATGGTCAGCGGCTCCCGCAACGCCGAGGATTTGGGCGGTCCCCTGCGCATCGCCCAGATGTCGGGCAAGATGGCGGAAAGCGGATTCGTTAGCCTCGTATTCTTCATGGCCGCCCTGTCGGTCAATCTCGGGTTGATCAATTTGTTCCCCATTCCGGTATTGGATGGGGGGCATCTCCTGTTCTACGCCGCCGAAGCCGTCCGTGGCCGGCCGCTGGACGCCCGCTATCAAGAATACGGTTTCCGCTTCGGCCTGATTCTGGTATTGCTGTTGATGATCTTCGCTACCTGGAACGACTTGGTCCACCTGAGGGTTTTCGAGTTTATTAAGAACTTCCTGTCATAAATCAGACCGACTGGGGACCCAGGGGGATCGCCTTGACTGGATTGATTCGAATCGCCGTACTGATCGCGAGCTTGGTCCTTCCGGGAACGGCGGCGCTTGCCCAGTCGGGCGGCATCATTCGTCAGGTTCAGGTGGAAGGCGCCCAACGTGTCGAGCCGGACACCGTCCGCTCCTATCTACTGATCCAGCCCGGCGACGCCTACGAACCCAGCCGTATCGACCGCTCGCTCAAGAGCCTGTTCGCCACCGGCCTGTTCGCCGACGTGACGCTGAAGCGAGAAGGTGACGTGCTGGTTGTCAGTGTGGTGGAGAATCCGGTCATCAACCGGGTTGCCTTCGAAGGCAATCGGAAGCTCGAAGACAAGGATCTGGAGACGGAAGTCACCCTGAAGCCGCGCATGATTTATACGCGGGCCAAGGTGCAGCAGGACGTGAAGCGTGTCCTCACTCTGTATCGGCGGAGCGGCCGTTTCGCCGCGACGGTCGAGCCCAAGGTTATCCAGTTGCCTCAGAACCGTGTCGACCTGGTCTTCGAAATCGAGGAAGGAGACCCCACGGCTGTCCGCAGCGTGCGCTTCGTCGGCAACGGCGAATTCGGCGATGGCCGCTTGCGCGAGGTGGTCCGTACGAAGGAGAGCCGCTGGTATCGCATGTTCAGTTCCGACGATACCTACGATCCGGACCGCCTGACCCTCGACCGCGAATTGTTGCGCCGCTTTTACATGGACAAGGGGTTCGCCGATTTCCGCGTGGTTTCGGGGATCGCCGAACTGACCCCGGACCGCAAGGCCTTTTTCATCACCTTCACCGTCGAGGAAGGCAACCGCTACGCGCTCGGCAAGGTGGACGTGGACGTGCGCTTGCGCGACGTCGATCCGCAGATGTTGCGCGACCAGATCGAGATCGAGACGGGCGATTGGTACAGCGCCAAGCTGATCGACAAGACCCTCGATACCCTGAGTATGGCCATCGGCGACACGGGCCTGCCCTTCGCCGACGTGCGCCCGCGTATCAACCGGGATCGCGAGAAGCGGATCATCGACGTGGTCTACGAGGTGAGCGAAGGACCGCGAGTGTTCGTCGAACGCATCGATGTCACGGGCAACATGCGCACCGTGGACAACGTGGTCCGCCGCGAGTTCCGCATGGTGGAAGGCGATGCGTTCAATTCCGCCAAGCTGAAGCGGTCCAAGACCCGTCTGCAGAACCTCGACTTCTTCGAGAAGGTCAATGTCGAGCAGTTGCCGGGCAGTGCGCCCGACAAGACCGTGATTGCCGTCGATGTGGCGGAAAAGTCGACGGGCTCCCTGACCCTGGGGGCCGGCTATTCGACGGCGGTCGGTCCCATGGGCGATGTGGGGGTGCGCGAGCGCAATCTCTTGGGCAAGGGGTATGATCTCAAGTCCAACTTCACCCTGTCGGCCAAGAGAAGCTCGATCGACGCCGGCTTCACCGATCCCTATTTCATGGATCGCGAGGTGGCGGGTGGCGTCGATGCCTTCCACTTTACCCAGGACAACCAGGATACCAGTTCCTACGATTTCAAGAAGACGGGTGGCGCGTTGCGTGCCGGGTATCCCATCACCGAAAACCTGCGGCAGAACTGGCGCTATACGTTGGCGAAGAGCGAGATGACCAACGTCGCCGCCAAGGCCTCCCAGGCGATCAAGTCGCAGGAGGGAACCACGACCATGTCGCAGGTCACCCATGGGTTGGCCTACGACCGCCGCGACAGCAAGGTGAAGCCGACCGAAGGCTACGTCGTCAGACTGACCAACGACGTCGCGGGCCTGGGGGGGACCACGCATTTTCTGCGCAACAAGATCGACGGGACGAAGTACTACGAACTCCACGAGAACTGGATATTGTCCGTCAAGGGAGCCGTCGGCCATATCGTCGGCTTGAGCGAGGACGTTCGCGTCATTGATCGCTATTTCGTCGGTGGCGACGACCTGCGCGGGTTCGCCATCGGCGGCGTCGGGCCGCGCGACAAGTCCACGGGAGATTCGCTGGGTGGCGAGTGGATGTACACGGCTTCCGCCCAGGTTGCCTTCCCGCTTGGCCTTCCGGAGGAGTTGGGAGTGGCGGGACATATCTTCATGGATGCCGGCAGTGCGGGCAAGGGCGGCGTCGACAACGTCGTCGTCAACGATACTGGCGCTATCCGCGCCGCCATCGGTGCGGGCGTTACTTGGGCATCCCCCATGGGGCCGATCGGCATCGACTTCGGCATTCCCATACTCAAAGAATCCTTCGACAAGACCGAAAGCTTCCGGTTCCAGTTCGGAACCAAGTTCTAGCAACGCCTTATAGGCAGGAGAGACCCTTGAAAACCTTTGCCAAACTGATTCTGGGCGGCTTGGCCGCCGCCGTCCTGTTCGCCGCTCCCGCTGTGGCCCAGGACAAGGGAGGCGCGGCTCCGGCCGCCGCCAAGCCCACCGTGGTCAAGGTCGCCGTCCTCAATGTCGAGGAAATCCTTCGCAAGTCGGCGGTGGCCAAGAACATCCGCGAGCAGATCAAGAAGCAGCGCACCGAGTTCCAGGCGACCATCCAGAAGGAGGAGGAACAACTTCGCGCCGCCGACCAGGAGTTGAAGCGCAAGCGCTCCCTGTTGTCTCCCGAGGCTTTCGCCGACGAGAGCAAGAAATTCCAGGAGAAACTGGGTGCCGTGCAGCGCCGCCTGCAGGACCGCAGCCGCGACTACGAGAAGGCCGACGGCGAGGCCATGAAGAAGGTCCAGGACGTGGTTAACGAGATCGTCGTGGACTTGGCCAAGCAGGAAGAAATCACCATGATCATGCGGGCCGAGGCTCTGATCTTCTGGGTCAAGCCGCTCGACATGACGGCGGAGGTGCTGAAGCGCCTCGACACCAAGCTGCCGAGCTTGGTGGTGACTGTGCCGGCGCCGTCTTCCGGGGCCGCCAAGCCCGCCAAGGAAGGCCAGAAGTAAGTCGGATGGCCGATCCGCGGTTCTTTCCTTCCGCCGGTCCGCTGGCTCTTGGCGAGCTGGCGGAAATCGCCGGGGCGGAGCTGGAAGGCACCGCGGATTCCGGGCTAGCCTTCGACGACGTGGCGCCCCTCGATACGGCGGGGCCACGTCATGTCGGCTTTCTCGACAACAAGCTTTACACCGAGTCTTTCCGGAACAGCCGCGCCGGCGCCTGTCTGGTCCATCCGGACATGGTGCGTCTCGCGCCATCGGGCATGGCGCTCCTCGTGACCCGTGAGCCGTATCATGGCTACGCCAAGGTGGCGCGCGCCTTCCACCCGGAACCGGCCCTGGTGCCGGGTATCCACCCGGTCGCCGCCGTCGATCCCACTGCCCGCCTGGGGGCCGGCTGCCAAGTCGATGCCGGGGCGGCGATCGGTGCCCGGGCCGAAGTCGGCGCCCGCTGCCGGATCGGGGCCAACGCCGTGATCGGCGATGGGGTGGTGGTGGGCGACGACTGCCGCATCGGTCCCCGGGTGGCCCTGGCCTGCTGTCTGGTGGGGCACCGCGTCACCATCCATGCGGGGACCAGCATCGGCCAGGACGGCTTCGGCTTCGCCATGGGGCCGAAGGGCCATCTCAAGGTGCCGCAACTGGGGCGGGTGATCGTCGAGGACGACGTGGAGATCGGCGCCAACTGCGCCATCGACCGTGGCGCCGGACCCGATACGATCATCGGCGCCGGAACCAAAATTGATAATCTGGTCCAGATAGGCCATAACGTCCGCCTGGGGCGCAACTGCGTGATCGTCTCCCAGGTGGGGATCTCGGGCAGCACCACGGTGGGCGACTTCGCCATCATGGCCGGGCAGGCCGGCTTGACCGGCCACCTGACCATCGGCAGCGGCGCCCGCATCGCCGCGCAGGCCGGGGTGATGCGCGACGTGGCGCCCGGCGAGACGGTAGGCGGTTCGCCCGCCATGCCGCAGCGCGAGTGGCTGAAGAGCGTGGCGATGATCGAACGCATGGTCAGGAAGAAGAAGGGGGCTTGACGGATGTCGGACGGCGATGCGAACCAGGTGATCGACATCAACCGCATCATGCGGATGATTCCGCACCGTTACCCGTTCCTGCTGATCGACCGGGTGGTGGACGTGGTGCCGGGCGAAAGCGCCGTCGGCATCAAGAACGTGACCATCAACGATAATTTCTTCCAGGGCCATTTTCCGGAACGGCCGATCATGCCGGGTGTGCTGGTCATCGAGTCCATGGCCCAGACGGCCGCCGTGCTGGTGGTCCATACCATGGGGCCGGATGCCGAAGGCAAGCTGGTCTATTTCATGAGCGTCGAGGAAGCGCGCTTCCGCAAGCCCATCGGGCCGGGCGACACGGTGCGCATCCATGTCGCCAAGCAGCACAGCCGGGGCAAGGTCTGGAAGTTCAAGGGCGAAGCGCGGGTCGACGGCGCGCTCATGGCGGAAGCGACCTATACCGCCATGATCGTGGACGGCTAGCCCGATGGCGACTTCCATTCACCCCACTGCCCTGATCGATGCCGGCGCCGCAATAGGCGAGAACGTTTCCATCGGGCCATTCTGCACGGTTGGTCCCCATGTCGTCCTTGAGGACGGCGTTTCCTTGGTTTCCCACGTGGTCGTGGGCGGGCGCACCCGCATCGGCGCCAACAGCCGGGTCTGTCCCTTCGCTTCCATCGGCTCGCCGCCCCAGGACCTCAAGTACCGGGGCGAACCCTCGGAACTGACGATCGGGCGCAACAACGTCATCCGCGAACACGTCACCATGAACCCGGGCACCGAAGGCGGCGGCATGCTGACTTCGGTCGGCAACGACTGCCTGTTCATGATGGGGGCCCATGTCGCCCATGATTGCCGCATCGGCGACCATGTGATCCTGGTCAACAGCGCCACCCTGGGCGGCCACGTGACCATCGAGGACTGGGCCATCGTCGGCGGCCTGTCGGCCGTGCACCAGTTCGTGCGCATCGGCAAGCACGCCATGATCGGCGGCTGTTCGGGCATCGAGAACGACGTCATTCCCTACGGTTCGGTGACCGGCAACCGGGCCAAGCTGCAGGGTCTCAACATCGTCGGCCTGAAGCGGCGCAACTTCACGCGCGAGCAGATCCACGACCTGCGCCGTGCCTACCGCCTGGTTTTCGCCGAGGAAGGCACCCTGGCGGAGCGTCTGGAGGACGTGGCGGAACTGTTCAAGGACCACGAACCGGTCATGGACATCCTGGACTTCATCCGCGCCGATTCCAAGCGGGGCATCTGCTTGCCCGCCCACGTGGATGACGGGGTCTGAGGCGAAGCTGGGCATCCTGGCCGGCGGCGGCGACCTGCCGGCCCGCCTGATCGACGCCTGCCGGCGCTCGGGGCGGCCGTATTACGTCATCGCCTTCGAAGGCCAATGCGACCCGGCGAGCGTGGCCGGAGCGCCCCACGCCTGGGTTCGTCTAGGGGCGGCGGGGACCACCCTGAAGCTGCTGCGCGACGCCGGGGTGGCCGAACTGGTCATGGCCGGCGGTATTCGGCGTCCATCGCTGGCCGCGTTGCGCCCCGATGCCTGGGCCGCGAAATTCCTGTTGAAATCAGGGGCTATGGCCTTGGGCGACGACGGACTTCTCAAGGCCCTGATCCGCGAGTTGGAACAAGCCGAAGGCTTCTCTCTGGTGGGAGTGGAAAGTCTGTTGCCTTCCTCTATGGCCGGCGAGGGGGTCCTTGGCTCCTTGCGGCCGGATGACGCGGCGCTCGCCGACGTGGCGCGCGGCGTGACGGTAGCCAAGGGCCTGGGCGCGCTGGACGTGGGGCAGGGGGCGGTGGTCCAGCAGGGCCTTGTCTTGGCGGTCGAGGCGGCGGAAGGCACCGATGCCATGCTGGAGCGTGCGGGGACCCTGCGCCGGGAAGGCCCCGGCGGCGTGTTGGTCAAGGTCAAGAAGCCCAACCAGGAAGGCCGTGCCGACCTGCCGACGATCGGCGTCGCTACGGTTCGGAAGGCTCATGGCGCGGGATTGCGCGGCATCGCGGTGGAGGCGGGCGGCGCCCTGATCGTCGATGGCGAGGCCGTGGCCCGCGCCGCCGATGCCGCCGGATTGTTCCTTCTGGGGGTCAGGGTCGATCCATGACCGGCCCCTTGATCTTCCTGGTCGCCGGCGAGCCTTCGGGGGATGCCCTGGGGGCCAGTCTGATGGCGGGACTGAGGAAGCTGCGCCCCGACGTCCGCTTCGTCGGCGTCGGCGGCGAGCGGATGTGCGCCGAAGGGCTGGAAAGCCTTTTCCCCATGGCGGACCTCGCGGTGATGGGCCTGGCGGAGGTGGTGCCGCGCCTGCCCAATCTGGTCCGCCGCATCCGCCAGACGGCGGCCGAGGTGGAGCGCTTGCGCCCCGCCGCCCTGGTGACCATCGACGCTCCCGACTTCTCGTTCCGGGTTGCCCGAAAGTTGAAGGGCAAGGGGATTCCCCTGATCCACTACGTGGCGCCCACGGTTTGGGCCTGGCGGCCGGGGCGGGCGCGCAAGATCGCCCGCTTCCTCGACCACCTTCTGGTGCTTCTGCCTTTCGAACCGCCCTGGTTCGAACGTGAAGGCCTCGGCTGCACCTTCGTCGGCCATCCGGTGGTGGAAAGCGGGGCCGACCGGGGCGACGGGGCGCGCTTCCGCGCCGCCCACGGTATTCCGGCGTCGGCGCCGCTGCTCTGCGTCCTGCCGGGCAGCCGCCAGGGGGAGGTGATGCGTCTGCTGCCGGTTTTTGCCGCGACTCTGGAACGCCTGCGTGCCAGCCATCCCGACCTGCGGGTGGTGGTGCCGACGGTGGCCAACGTCGCCGCGACGGTACGACGGGCCACATGGCCGGTACCGGCCGTGGTGGTGGACGGGCAGGCGGAAAAATACGACGCCTTCGCCGCTGCCGATGCGGCCCTGGCGGCATCGGGAACGGTCGCCCTGGAACTGGCCCTGGCCGGCACGCCCACGGTCGTCGCCTATCGGGTCAACCGCCTGACCGCCTGGCTGGCCAGGCGCCTGATCCGGGTGCGCTGGGTCAACCTGGTCAATATCCTTTTGGACCGGGGCGCGGTGCCCGAGCTGCTGCAGGAGGCGTGCTCGCCCGACCGGCTTGCCGACGAACTGCGGAGTCTGCTGGATGACGAGGCGGCCCGCCAAGCGCAACGGGATGCCGGCGGTCTGGCCTTGGCGATGCTGGGCCGTGGCGGGGTGTCTCCAGGCGACCGCGCGGCGCGCGCGGTGCTACAACAGGCGAATCAGTTGCTTGGCGAAGGTGATGGCGGCCAGGGCGCCGAGACCTAATCCCCCGATCACCAGGATGTAGAGGATGATCTGGGTGCTGATGCGCGAGGCTTTGGTCTTGGCTGCGGCCGAAGGGGGGCGGCGCGCGGCGTCCTTGGCCGGCACGGACGGGATCGGCTTGGCCGCCGGACGGGGAGCTTGTTGCGGAATAGGGCGGCGGGGCAGATTGGGGATGACCGGTGTCGCCGCCGGGCGTGGGACCGGAGCCGTCTTGGGTTTGGCCGGTACGGCGCGGACGGTCCCATCCCTGTCGATACGGTGGATGATTTTGCCCTTGGGCTTGCCGCCGGGGACCGGTACGAGTTCGACCACCCGCACCGCGGCGATATTGGCCCGATCTTCGATCAGCATCGCGGCGGAGGCGATGGACAGTTCCCGTTCGTCATAGACGGATTCCATCCGCCACTTTCCCTCGACCTGGGAATGGACCTCGTAGGCGGTGTCGGCCATGGCCCTTTCCCCTACGCGTCCGGCGGCTGGATCTTGCAATTGGCGGCGCCGATCAGGTAGCCGATGGCTCCCCTGCCATCGTCCAGGGGCAGGATGATACCGCGGAACTTCACGGTACAGCCGCTGGCGTCAACAAAGTTTCCTCCATGCGAGATGGGGACCCCCTTTTCCAAGACCTGTTCGTAATAGGCGGTCGCCTGGCCCAGCAGACTTGCCGCCGGGACGGCCGAGACGGCCAAGCCGATCGGAGATCCGTCGAGATCAAGGGTAAGGGTGCGGCCTGCGCCTTCGACGACGGGTTCGCGGTCGCGCCGCAGGCGCAGCAGGAACAGCGCGGGCCGGATATCTTCGAGATCGCGCGCCGACAGGGCAGCGAAGGTGGGCAAAGGCCGGCCTTCGGCCGCCGCCCGCCAGTGCCCGAGGAGCCGGAGAACCAGCCTCCGTTCGACTCCACCTTCCGTCCCGCCCATGCCAGACCCCGATGATGTTCTCTCCCCCACTTTATCGGGGAATGGGGGTATGCTTCAATGGTGGGAAAACAATGGAATGCGGTGCTATGGGTGTCGAAATCGAACGCAAGTTCCTGGTCGCCAAGGAAAGCTGGCGCGGGCTGGACGGGGGTACGACCTACCGCCAGGGCTACCTGGCGGTCGACGCCGAACGCACGGTGCGGGTGCGCACGGCTGGCGAAAAGGGCTTCCTGACCATCAAGGGAACCGGAACCGGCTTGACCAGACCCGAATTCGAGTTCGCGATTCCGGTGGCGGAAGCCACGGCCCTTCTGGACGATCTTTGTCTGAAGCCTTTGATCGAAAAGGTACGCTACCGCATTCCCCACGCCGGCCTGATCTGGGAGGTGGACGAGTTCCAGGGAAACAACCGGGGCCTGATTCTGGCCGAAGTCGAACTCAGCCACGCGGAAGAGGCCATCGTCTTACCCGACTGGGTGGGCGAGGAAGTCACCGGCGATCCCCGTTATTACAATTCCTACTTGGTCGGTCGTCCCTTCACCGCCTGGTGAAGGCCGCACCCGGATAGATTTCTGAAACTTGTCCTGATACTCCAATGACAAAGACCTGTTTGACAGGCGCCCATCTCTACATGTAATGCGTATACGAGCGTTTCATGGAGGCCGCATCGGTGGGGGCGCTGGAGGCGTTTCTTCGGGAAGTTGGGGCGGTGCGGCGATCGGGTGCGGGGGTCGATGAGGCTTCCTACTATCCGGCGGTGCACCAGTTGCTGAGTACTGTGGGCCAACGCCTGGACCCGCCGGTCTTCTGCCTGTCGCAGCCGAAAAGCCGGGGGGCCGGACGGCCCGATTTCATGCTCTATTCCAGTCTGGCCGGGGCCAGCCTGGACGCCCCGCTGCCCGACCGGCCGCCCGATCGCGGCGTGGTCGAGGTGAAGGCCCCCCGCGAGTCGGTCGAACACCTGCGCCATTCCGAGCAGGCGCTCCGCTATTGGGAGGAATACGGGCTCACCCTGCTGACCAACCTCCGGCGCTGGCTGGTGATGGGCAAGGACGCCTTCGGGCGGCGCATCGCGCTGGAGGATTTCGAACTGTCGCCGTCCGGCGAGAACTTCTTCGATCTCTGCGCCGATCCCAAGGGGGCGCAGAAGCGCATCGGCGCGCGGTTCGAAGCCTTCCTGGCCCGGTTCATGCTGCTGGAGGCGCCGCTTTCCCGGCCGCGGGAGGTGGCCTGGCTGCTGGCTTCCTACGCCCGCGAGGCGCTCTGGCAGATGGAGGGGAACCCGGAGCCCCAGAACCTGGAACTGATCCGCCGCGCGCTGGAAGAAACCCTGGGCATGCGCTTCGAGGGCGAGAAGGGCCGGCATTTCTTCCATTCCACCTATGTGCAGACCCTGTTCTACGGGCTGTTCTCGTCGTGGGTGCTGTGGTGGCGGCGCTGGCGGCTGAAGGCGGAAGAGGGCGAGGCGGGCAAGATCGTGCCCGAACTGATCGCCGACGAATACCACTTCGTGCCGACCAGCTTCACCGCCGGTTCGGCCAGCTGGCAGATGGATCGCCTGCCCGCCCTGGGCGTGCTGTTCGAGCAGGCGAGAAGTCCGGGCAACCTGGGCCCCTTGCGGATGTTCGAGTTGCTGTCCTGCGCCGCCGGGGTGCTGCGCCGCATCGACCAGGACGCCTTCTTCAAGGTCTTCGACGAGGAACACGCGGTCCCCTATTTCTACGAACCGTTCCTGGAAGCCTTCGATCCCGGCCTGCGCAAGGACCTGGGGGTTTGGTACACGCCGCCCGAGGTCGTGGACTACATGGTGGCCCGCGTGGACAGGGCGTTGCGCGAAGACCTGGGGATCGCCGACGGGCTGGCGGACGAACGGGTCTACGTGCTGGACCCTTGCGCCGGGACGGGATCGTTCCTGATGGGGGTGCTCAGGCGCATCCGCGACGGGCTCAAGGCGAAGCACGGCGACGCCCTGATCCGGGCGGATCTGCAGAAGGCGGCGACGGAACGCCTGGTCGGCTTCGAAATCCTGCCGGCGCCCTACGTGGTGGCCTACCTGCAGAGCCTCCTGTTCCTGGAGGGCGAGGGGGTGTCGCTGGCCGGCTGGGAGGACCGGCAGAACGGCCAGCCGGCGCGGCTCGCGCTCTATCTGACCAACGCGCTGACGGGGTGGGAGGAGGCGGAGCGGGACAAATGGTCCCTGCCTTTTCCCGAGTTGCAGAACGAACGGGATGGGGCCCATCGGGTGAAGCGGGAGAAGCCGGTTCTGGTGGTGATCGGCAACCCGCCCTACAACGGCTTCGCCGGGGCGGCGATGGACGAGGAAATGGCCCTGGGCGAGGCCTACCGGACCACCCGCCGGGTGCGCCGGCCGGAAGGGCAGGGATTGAACGATCTTTACGTCCGCTTCTTCCGTATGGCCGAACGGCGCATCGTCGAGGCGACGGGCGAAGGGGTGGTCTGCCTGATTTCCAACTACTCCTGGCTGGACGGGCTGTCCTACACGGGGATGCGGGAACGCTTCCTGGAGGCGTTCGATTCCATCCGCATCGACTGCCTGAACGGCGACAAGTACCGCACCGGCAAGCTGACCCCCGACGGCCGGCCCGATCCCAGCATCTTTTCGACCGATCTCAACCGCGAAGGCATCCAGGTGGGCACGGCCATCGCGACGATGGTGCGGAAGAAACGCCCGGAAGGCGGGCCGTCCGGTTCGGCGGAAGTGCTGTTCCGCCATTTCTGGGGCAAGGACAAGCGCCGGGACCTGGCGTCCGGCGCCGAGCGCGACGGCCGGAGCCTCTACACCCCGGTGGCGCCGGTCCTCGAACTGGGCCTGCCCTTCCAGCCCACCGCCGCCGCCCCCGAATACTTCCGCTGGCCCCTGCTCACCGACCTCTTGCCGGTGTCGTTTCCAGGGGTGAAGACCAGTCGGGATCAGTTCCTGGTTGCCATCGACCGTTCCCAGTTGGAACGCCGCCTGAACCAGTACTTCGATCCGACCCTGACCCACGAGGAAGTGGCCCGCCTCCACCCGCAGGTCATGAAGGATACCGGGCGTTTCAAGGCCAGGGATACCAGGGACTTTCTTCTCCGGCGGGGGCGGGATGGCGGCGCCGTCGTCCGGTACGCCTACAGGCCTTTCGACAATCGCTGGCTCTACTGGGACCCCGACACCAAGCTGCTCGACGAGAAGCGAACCGAGTATTTTTCCAACCATCCGGGAACCGCCTGGCATGGCGGCGCCATCGTCCGCTATTGGTACCGGCCCTTCGACAGGCGCTGGCTCTACTGGGACCCCGACACCGACTTGCTGGACCGGAAGCGAAGCGAGTACGTCCGCCAACTGCGGGCCTCCAACCTTTGGCTTTGCAGTATCCAGCAGGCCCGGCGGGAGAAGCCCGCGCCTTTTGTGGCCCGCCATCTCGGGTCTCTGCATGTGATGGAGCGGGGCGGCAGCTATTTCCCTCTCTATCTGAGAGGCGACGAGGAAAAATCCTTGCTGGACGGTGAAGCGGCGCCCAACCTGTCGGCCATGGCGGCCCGCTATCTGGCCGATCTGGAAGCGAAACCGGAAGATCTGTTCCACCATATCGTGGCGGTCCTGCACGCGCCCGGTTACGAGGCGGAGAATTCCGACGGCGCCCGCCTCGACTGGCCCCGCATCCCCCTGCCTTCCTGCCGCGCCGGTCTGGAGGATTCGGCGGCGTTGGGGCGGGAGGTGGCGGCCTTGCTCGATCCGGAAGCGGCGCTGCCCGGCCTGGCCCGGCCGCCCCTGCGGGTCCTGGGCCTGGTGGCGGCGGCGGATGGGTCAGGGCGGTCCTTGGGGCCTGGCGATCTGGCGCTCCGCGCGCGCTGGGGGGTGGCCGGACAGGACGGAGTCTGCATGCCGGGTCCCGGCCGCAGCGTCGCCCGCCCCTGGTCCGCGGCCGAAAGGGAAGCCCTGGGTTCCGCCATCCTTCTGCTGGGCGAGACCTGCCGCGACGTCCACCTGAACGACATGGCCGTCTGGCAGGGTGTGCCCGAACCGGTTTGGTCCTACACCCTGGGCGGCTACCAGGTGGTCAAGAAGTGGCTGTCCTACCGCGAGGAGACCCTGCTGGGCCGGCCGCTCATCCCCGACGAGGCCCGAGAGGTGAGCGCCATGGTCCGGCGCATCGCCGCCCTTCTCCTGCTCGCCCCCCGCCTGGACGCCAACTATCGCTCCGCCCGGAGGGCGGGCGGCCAAAGGCAGAATGGAGAGCCGATTCCGTCTTCTCTGGATCGGCTCTAGTCCTTTCCCTTGGCGTGCAGGATGCGCACCAGGTCGAACAGCCGCTTCTGCACCTCCGGGCTGGCGATGCGGAAGTAGTTGTAGACCAGCTGGATACCCTCGCTGGAGGCCAGGGGATCGCCTTCCAGGACTTCCTGCGGCACGTCTTCGAGCCCCGGCCCGCGCGGGGCCTTGCTGTCCTTGAGGTAGTCGTCGATGCCTTCGAAAAAGAAGCTGACCTCGACTCCCAAGGCGCGGGCAACCTTGAACAGGTTGCTGGAGCCGATCCGGTTGGCTCCGTTCTCGTATTTCTGGATCTGCTGGAAGGTGACGCCGATGGCCTCCCCCAACTTTGTCTGGCTGATACGCAGTCCGACCCGGCGTTCGCGGATCCGGGTGCCCACGAAGCGATCGATGGGGTCGGGGGATTCTTTCCTTTTCCGCTTTGGCATTGTTGCTATCTTCCGTTGTTCCTTTGGCAGAAGCGACCCTAAACCAAAAAATTCTCCGACGCCAGAGTTCAGTACGCCGAAAGCGTGAGGATGGTCAAGGTGGACACGCGAATGGGGGCGGTGGCGTGTCGATGCCTTCGGTTGGCCAAGGAGCCGTGGCGGAATATGGACCTGCCGAATATTAGCAACCTCTGAATCAAGGGATTCCAAGGGTTCCGGGCCTATCTTCCCTCTGGCAGGGGCGGCGTCGGCATGCTATTTCCGAATCGACGCCTGTGCCACGCGGAGGGGGTAGCCTGCATGCACGACATCATTCGGCAACTGGACGAGAAGCGTACCCTGGCTCGGAAAGGCGGCGGCCAGAAATACATCGATGCCCAGCATGCCAAGGGCAAGCTGACGGCCCGCGAGCGTATCGAGGTCTTTCTCGATCCCGGCTCCTTCGAGGAATGGGACATGTTCGTCGAGCATCGCTGCCGCGACTTCGGCATGGAAAGCAAGAGCATTCCCGGCGATGGCGTGGTGACCGGCTACGGCACGGTCAACGGCCGGCTGGTCTTCGTCTTCAGCCAGGATTTCACCGTGCTGGGCGGTTCGCTGTCCGAGTCCCACGCCGAGAAGATCTGTAAGATCATGGACCAGGCGATGAAGGTCGGGGCCCCCGTGGTGGGGCTCAACGATTCCGGCGGTGCCCGCATCCAGGAAGGAGTCGCTTCGTTGGCCGGTTATGCCGAGGTGTTCCAGCGCAACGTCGTCGCTTCCGGCGTCATTCCGCAGATTTCCATCGTCATGGGGCCCTGCGCCGGCGGTGCGGTCTATTCCCCGGCCATGACCGACTTCATCTTCATGGTCGAAGACACCTCCTACATGTTCGTCACCGGCCCGGACGTGGTCAAGACCGTGACCCACGAGGAGGTGACCCACGAGCAACTGGGCGGCGCCATCACCCATACGACCAAGTCCGGCGTCGCCGACCGGGCGTTCGCCAACGACATCGAGGCGTTGCTTTATCTTCGCCGCTTCGTCGACTTCCTGCCCGCCAACAACCGCGAGAAGCCGCCCCTCCGGCCCACCGAGGACGCCGCCGACCGGGTGGAGATGTCGCTGGATACCTTGATTCCCGACAATCCCAACAAGCCTTACGACATGAAGGAACTGATCCTCAAGGTCGTGGACGAAGGCGACTTCTTCGAATTGATGCCCGGCTACGCCGGCAACATCGTCGTCGGATTCGGCCGCATGGAAGGCTCGACGGTGGGCATCGTCGCCAATCAGCCCATGGTGCTGGCCGGCTGCCTGGATATCGATTCCTCGACCAAGGCGGCGCGCTTCGTGCGCTTCTGCGACGCCTTCAACATCCCCATCGTCACCTTCGTCGACGTGCCCGGATTCCTGCCCGGCACCGCCCAGGAATACGGCGGCATCATCAAGCATGGCGCCAAGCTGCTTTATGCCTACGCGGAAGCCACCGTGCCCAAGGTCACCCTGATTACCCGCAAGGCCTACGGCGGCGCCTACGACGTGATGAGTTCCAAGCACCTGCGTGGCGACGTCAATTTCGCCTGGCCCTCGGCCGAAATCGCGGTGATGGGCCCCAAGGGCGCGGTGGAGATCATCTTCCGCGGCGACATCGGCGATCCCGCCAAGATCGCCGAGCGCACCGAGGAATATCGCCAGCGCTTCGCCAATCCCTTCATCGTCGGCCATCGCGGGTTCATCGACGACGTCGTCATGCCGCACAGCACGCGCCTGCGCATCTGCCGCAGCTTGCGCATGCTCAAAAACAAGGAACTGAAGAATCCGTGGAAGAAGCACGGGAACATCCCCCTGTGATACCGGCCAACACTCGAACGGATTCGTTGGCCGGTATCGAGCGGCCATTGAGGCCGCGGCCAAGCGAGCGGAGCGAGCGCCCGGCGAGGGCCAAGAATAAAGATACCCATCGGCCAAGTCATTGGCCGGTTGGCATGACAGGGGACAGGCGTATCGGCGAAGCGGTCGGGGAGGGACTTCCAATGGAGGGAGGGGCCTATGCGGATATCGGAACTCTCGGATAATCTGCTGACGGGCATCCCCGAAGTGGACCAGCAGCATTCCGATCTGTTCGATGCCCTGAACCTGCTTGGGGAATTGGCCGCCGAAGGCGGCGATGGTCCGACGGTCGCCATGGCGCTCGCCAACTTCCGCGACCACGTGGAACGGCACTTTCGCTGGGAGGAGGCTTTCATGCACGGCCAAGGTAGCGTCCGCTTGGACGCGCATCGGACCCTGCACGAAATCCTGCTCGCCCAGTTCGACGAGATGGTGGTCGAAGTCACGGGCCTGCGCAGCGCCTTCTTCGTTCAAGCCCTGCAGCGGCGCTTTTTGCCCTGGCTGGTCGAGCATATCGTCAACGTCGACAAGCGGATGGCCGATCATTGAGGCGGAAAAGGGCTGAAGGGTGGAAAAGGTGAACCACCAAGGCACCAAGACACACCGAGACACCAAGGGGGTAGCATGCCGCTGTTCAAGAAGATCCTGATCGCCAACCGAGGCGAAATCGCCTGCCGGGTTATCAAGACGGCTCGCAAGATGGGGATCAAGACGGTCGCCGTCTACTCGGAAGCCGACCGCCGCGCCTTGCATGTCGAGATGGCCGACGAGGCGGTGTTCATCGGCAAGGCGCCGTCCGCCGAAAGCTATCTGGTTATCGACAACATCGTCCGCGCCATCAAGGAGACCGGCGCCGATGCCGTCCATCCCGGCTACGGGTTCCTGTCCGAGAACACAAGCTTCGCCAAGCGCCTGAAAAAAGAGAAGGTGACCTTCATCGGTCCGCCCCCGGAGGCCATCACGGCCATGGGCGACAAGATCGAATCGAAAAAGCTGGCCATGAAGGCCGGCGTCAATACCATCCCCGGCCATACCGGCGTGGTGAAGGATGCCGACCATGCCGTGAAGATCGCCCAGGAGGTGGGCTATCCGGTGATGATAAAGGCGTCGGCGGGTGGCGGCGGCAAGGGCATGCGTATCGCCCGCAACGACAAGGAGGCCCGCGAGGGTTTCGCCTCCGCTTCCCGCGAGGCCAAGTCCAGCTTCGGCGACGACCGCGTGTTCATCGAGCGATATATCGAGGAACCGCGCCACATCGAGATCCAGGTGCTGGCCGACGGCCACGGCAACGTCCTTTATCTGGGCGAGCGGGAATGCTCCATCCAGCGGCGCCACCAGAAGGTCCTGGAGGAGGCCCCTTCGCCCTTCCTCGACGCCAAGACCCGCAAGGCCATGGGGGAACAGGCGGTGGCCCTGGCCCGCGCGGTCGGGTACCGTTCGGCGGGCACGGTGGAATTCATCGTCGACACCCAGCGGAACTTCTTCTTCCTGGAAATGAATACCCGCCTGCAGGTCGAGCATCCGGTGACGGAACTGGTGACCGGGCTCGATCTGGTGGAACAGATGATCCGGGTGGCGGCCGGCGAGGAACTGCCGCTGCGCCAGAAGGATGTCAAGCTGAAGGGCTGGGCCCTGGAGGCCCGCGTCTATGCGGAAGATCCCTTCCGCGGCTTCCTGCCCTCCACCGGGCGCTTGGTGCGCTACCGCCCGCCCGCCGAATCGGCCTCTGTGCGCGTCGATACCGGCGTTTGCGAAGGCGGCGAGATTTCCATGTTCTACGATCCGATGATCGCCAAGCTGTGCTCCTACGGCAGGGACCGCGACGAGGCGATCGCCAACATGCGCCATGCCCTGGACCAGTTCTTCATCACCGGGGTTTCCCACAACATCGGCTTTCTGGCCGCCCTGGTGACCCATCCGCGGTTCGAGGAAGGGCGCTTGTCGACGAACTTCATCGCCGAGGAGTATCCGGACGGGTTCCATGCCGCCGACGTGCCCCACGACAATCCCTTGATGCTGGTGGCGGTGGCCGCCGCCATGCATTACGCCTACCAGGAACGGGCAGCCCGCATCAGTGGCCAAGTGCCGGGATTCGAGCGCAAGGTCGCTGCCGATTGGAACGTCCGCATGGGCGGCGACAGCCATCCCGTGACCGTGGCGGCGGCGGCGGCGGGATTCCGGGTGAAGACGCACCGCCAGACTTTCGACATCGTCAGCGATTGGAAGGTGGGAGAACCCCTGTTCCACGCCACGGTCAACGGCGAGCCCGCCTGCCTGCAGGTGGATCGTCTGAACGTGGGCTACCGGTTGCGCCATCGCGGCACCCAGGCCGAAGCTCTGGTGATGAGCGCCGCCACGGCAGCGCTGCAAGGCCTGATGCCCAAGAAGTTGCCGCCCGATCTATCCCGCTTCCTGATGTCGCCCATGCCGGGCCTGCTGGTCTCGCTGGCGGTCAAGGAAGGCCAGGAAGTCAAGGCCGGCGACCCGCTCGCGGTCATCGAGGCGATGAAGATGGAAAACGTCCTGCGTGCCGAACGGGACGGAACCATCGGCATCCTGCACGCCAAGTCCGGCGACAGCTTGGCGGTGGATCAGAAGATCCTGGAGTTCAAGTGAACGGTGCGAAGTCCGTTCAGGTGCGCATCGAAGGCCGGGTCCAGGGCGTCTGGTATCGGGCATGGACTCGGGGCGAGGCGGTGAAGCGCGGCCTCGCCGGTTGGGTGCGTAACCGGGCCGACGGTTCGGTGGAAGCCCTGTTTTCCGGTCCGGCCGACGCCGTGGACGCCATGGTCAGGGACTGCTGGGATGGTCCGCCCGCCGCCCGCGTCGACCGCATTGCGGTAAATGCCAGCTCGCCGCCTTCCAGCCCCGGATTCCAACAACTTCCGACCCTGTAGCGGCAGCGGTAGTCGAGTGTATCTTGTGCGCTGCGAAATAATTATTTCAGTGCGTTTCGACGGAGTGGCATTTGTTTGACGAAAATACTTCATGTTGACTTTGGGTAACCGATTATTAAGAATGCGAGAGGGAGAATTAGCTTGGGAAATCCCACTTTTCCGGACCGGGAAGGCTGGTTGGATGGGGCCAAGCGAAGGAGAGTATTCATGTTGAGCACGCCTAACGAGGACACAGCGGTTTTCGAGGTTGCCGTCTATAACCGCGAGGTCCGCGCCTTGGTGAAGGAAAACCGTAGCCACAATCTGTTCGGTGACAACTGGGCGGACTTGCATGTGCAAGGCATCGCGGCGCGCAACGAGGCGGAGGCGCGGGCCCTGGTTCTCCAGCGCTACCGGCCCGAGGAAGGCTTCGTCATTGCGGAAGTGACCCGGCGGCCGGGCTGAGTACCATGGGGCCGCTAGGTTTTGGGGTGGGCTGCTGCTGCGGCGGCGATGCGGGCTTGGCTTCCTCCGGCTTGACGGCAATCTCTTCCTCCTCCTCTTCGTCCTCTTCCTTCTTTTGCGGCCCTTCGAAGAACTGGTAGGTGTCCAGGCCGTCCAGGACAATGCCGTCGAACCCTTGGGCGATCACGCCGTAGATGTAGGAATTGGGATCGCCACTGACGATCTTCTGCCATTCCGGCTTCCAGTATTCGATCCAATGGAGGTCCGGATTGCCGGTCACCGAAGCGCTGACGAAGCTCGGCGCACCTTCCTTCCACTCGGGCTTCCAGAAGTAGTCGTAGGCGGCCGCCATGCCGATGTTCACCTGGGCGAAGACCAGGCGGCGCGAGCCGAGCTTCTTGTATCGCAGGGTTTCCACGGCCTGTCGCGACAAGGGCGTCCGCCCATGGAAGACCGGTACGATCAACAGATCGTAGTTGGTTTCATGCATCTTGAGGGCGAACTGCGCCTCGGTGCCATGGGGAGTGGTGTCCACCAACCAGGCGAAATTGCGGACATCGCGGAACGACAGGATATGGTCCGCGTTTTCGTTGACCGGCGTCTTGGGCGAATGCGGCAGGAAATTGAGGTCCAGCCCGCGCGCTTGCGCAACGAAGGGGACGTAGCCCAGTTCCTGGCTCTGCCGATAGGCATCGTCCACATGCAGGGAATCGAGGGCATAGTCGACGGTCAGGATCTTGACGCCGGCCTTCTTCGCCTGCTGGAGCAAAGGCAAGGTCTTCTTGCGCCGGACGGGTGGCATGGGGGTGTCGAACTGGCGGTATCCATAATGGAAACCCTCCACCAGGATGCCGTCGAGGGCCATCGTGTAGGCGCGGGCCGGGGCCGGGCGGGGCTTGGATTCCTCGACCCCTTCCAGTTTGTTCAGCAGTTCCAGGCCGTTCTGGGCGACGATGGCGAAGTCCTTGCGCTGGGATCGCGCATAATGGGAGATCGCCAGGACGAAGCGGCGCATTTCCTCGCGGTGATCGAGGAACAGGCTGCTTTCCTTCGGCATGGGTGGAGGTTCGGGCTTGGGGGATGGCACGACCTTGCCTTGGGCGCGCGTCTGTCCCGGCCCCTGGGATGGAGGCTGCTGTGCCTGGACGCCGGCGGCCAATAGCAGAGCCGTCGCGGCGGTCAGGGAAAGAAGGGCGGACCGTATCATTCCGCCAGCATAGTGGCCCTTTCTGAATAAATGCTTATTCCAGAAGGCCGGTGACGTGGCGGGCGATGGCCAGGCAGGCGGTGAGGCCCGGCGACTCGATACCGAACAGGTTCACAAGGCCGGGAATGCCGTGGTCGGCCGGGCCTTCGATGCGAAAATCGGCAGCTGGTTCGCCAGGGGCCTGGATCTTGGGGCGGATACCGGCATAGCCGGGCCGCAAAGCGCCGTCGGGCAGGCCGGGCCAGTAGGTTCGCACCGCTTGGGCGAAGCCGGAGACGCGCGCCGGATCGACTTGATAATCCTCCGTCTCCACCCATTCGACGTCGGGCCCGAAGCGGGCCTGGCCGCCCAGGTCGAGGGTCAAGTGGATGCCCAGTCCCGCAGCCTCAGGCACCGGGTAGATCAGGTGGCGGAAAGGGCTGCGGCCCGACAGAGCGAAGTAATTGCCCTTGGCGAGATAACGTGGCGGAACTTGGGCGGACGACAGCCCTTCCAGACTTGCCGCCACGGCCTGCGCCCCCAGGCCCGCGGCATTGACCAGGACTCGGCAGGCCAAGTCCATGGGCGCCTCGCCACCCGTGCGGACGACGATACCCTCCGGACCGATCCGCCCGCCCAGCAAGGGGCTGCGAAAGGCGATCATGGCTCCTTGTGCCTCCGCTTCGCCCCTCAGGGCCAGCATTAAGCCGTGGCTGTCCAGGATGCCGGTGGACGGCGACAGCACGGCGGCAACCGCCCGCAGGTCGGGCTCCAAGGCCCGGACCTGGGCGGTGTCGAGGGACTGAAGGTCGTCCACTCCGTTGATCCGAGCCGTGGCAACGATCTTTTCCAGGGCAGGAATCTGGCGGGCATCGGTGGCGACCAGGAGCTTGCCGGGGCGGCGGTGGGCGACCCCGTGTTCCGCCATGAAGGCGTAAAGCAGGGGCTTGCCCTCAACGCAGAGGCGGGCCTTCAAGCTCCCGGGCGGATAGTAGAGTCCCGCATGGACAACCTCGCTGGAACGGGCGCTGATGCCGGTGCCGATGGCCTCGGCGGCTTCCAGCACCACCACTTCGCGGCCGGCCATGACCAGCGCGCGGGCTATCGCCAGTCCAACCACCCCCGCGCCGACGACGAGGCAATCCACGGCCTCGGTCATGGGGTGGCGGGGGGAGCTTCCTCGTCCATGTCCCCGTCGTCCTCGTCCGGTTCGTCGCCCCGCTCCTTCTCGACGAAGCGGGCGGCGAAGATGCTGATCTCGTAGAGGATCATCGTCGGGATGGCGAGGCTGACCTGGCTGATGACGTCGGGCGGGGTCAGGACGGCGGCCAGCACGAAGGCGCCGACGATGGCATAGCGGCGTTTCTCGGCCATGCCCTTGGACGTGACCAGCCCGACCCTGGCCAGCAGGGTCAGGATGACGGGCAACTCGAAACAGAGACCGAAGGCGAAGATCAGGTGCATGACCAAGGAGAGATACTGGTCGACCTTGGCTTCCAGCTGGATGGGCAAGTTACCTTCGCCACCTGGCGACTCGAAGCCCAGGAAGAACTTCCAAGCCATGGGAAAGACGACATAATAAGCTAGGGCGCCGCCCATGAAGAACAGCACCGGCGTCGCCACCAGGAAGGGCATGAAGGCCTTCTTTTCGTGCTTGTAGAGCCCCGGTGCGATGAACTTCCAGAGCTGCACCGCCATGAAGGGGAAAGCGAGAAAGAGGGCGAAGAAGAAGGCCACCTTGATATAGGTGAAGAAGGCCTCGTGCAGGGCCGTGTAGATCAGGCGCCGGTTGCCGCCCTGCTGGTTCATGATCTCGGCCAGGGGGTGGACCAGGAAATTGTAAAGATCGGCCG
The DNA here is from genome assembly GCA_039908345.1 of Magnetospirillum sp. WYHS-4. NCBI lineage: Bacteria > Pseudomonadati > Pseudomonadota > Alphaproteobacteria > Rhodospirillales > Rhodospirillaceae > Magnetospirillum > Magnetospirillum sp. WYHS-4. Next base: position 43,470 of record JAMOBD010000002.1, on the reverse strand, counting down.
CGAAGTAGTAGCAGACGAGGAACATTCCGATCAGCGCCAGAGCCGACCACAGCAGGCGCTGGCGCAGTTCGAGCAGATGCTCGAGCAGCGGCATCTTCTGTTCCTCGACGACCTGTTCGTCCTTGAGGGTGGGCTCGACCACGGCGTCCTACCCGTCGGCCTTGGGGGCGGCGTTACCGGCCGGCGGCGGCAGGGGGCCGGCGGCTTCCTCGGTTGCGGCCGGCTTCGGGTCATCCATGCCGGCGGAGCCGTCCATCAGGCGCAGTTCACGGGCCAGTTCGCTGTCGGGGTCGAGGAACTTCTCGGCCTCCTTGGCGGGGTCGAAGGCCTGGACCTCTTCGACCTGCTTCTTGACCTGTTCCTTGATTTCTTCCAACTCGGCCTCGCGGATGACCTCGTTGACCCCGGTCTGGAACTCGCGCGCCAAGCCGCGCGCCTTGCGTACCCACTTGGCGCCGGTGCGCAGTGCGAGGGGCAGGTCCTTGGGGCCGACGACGACCAGCGCCACGACCCCAATGAGCATCAGTTCCTGCCAACCGACGTCGAACATGCCATCCTATCTCCTGGCTGGTTCCGCCAGGCCGGAGAGTGCCGTCAATGCTGCGGCGGCTGCTGCTGCGGGCCCGCCTGCGATGCGGACGGGGTCGGCTGCGGGGCCTGAGCCGGTTGGACCGGCGGCACCTGGGGGGCGGCGCTGGAGGCCAGGACTTGCGGCTGGTCGGCCCCTTCCTCGGCGGCTCCCTCTTCCTTCATACCCTTCTTGAAGGCCTTGAGGCCCTTGCCGAAGTCGCCCATCAGGCGGCTGATCTTCCCGCCGCCGCCGAAAAGCACCAGGACCACCACGAGGACGATGAGCCAATGCCAGATGCTGAAGCTTCCCATTCTTCGGTCTCACCTTCAGGGTTGGGTCTTGCGAAGGGGCGGATAATGGCAGAAAGCTGCGGCCATCGCAACGGGCTCACGCCAGCTTCCTGCCCTTGAATCCCATGGCGACCACGTAGACCTCCGCCGAGCCTTTCCGGCTGGCCGGCGGCTTGGCGTGGCGGACGGAATCGAACAGGCGCTTCATGTGGGCCAGGAGTTGGTGCTCGGTTCCGCCCTGAAAGACCTTGGCGACGAAGGCGCCACCCGGCGCCAGGGTCTCGACGGCGAATTCCAGGGCGGCTTCCACCAAGGCCATGATGCGCAGGTGGTCGGTGGCAGCGTGCCCGGTGGTGGGTGGCGACATGTCGGACAAGACCAGATCGGCCGGACCGCCCAAGGCTTCGTGCAGCAACGCCGGGGCGGCATCGTCGAGGAAATCGGCAAGCAGCACCCTGGCGCCGGGAACGGGCGGCATCTCGTCGATGTCGAGGGCGACCACCGGGGCGCCCTTGACTCGCTCCACCGTTACCTGGGTCCATCCGCCCGGCGCGGCCCCCAGGTCCACCACTCGAAGACCGGCCCTGAGGATATGGAAGCGGTCGTCCAGTTCGATCAGCTTGAAAGCGGCGCGCGACCGGTAGCCTTGCCGTTTGGCTTCGGCGACGTAAGGATCGTTGAGCTGGCGCTCCAGCCAGAGGGTGGACGAGATGGAACGCTTCTTGGCTGTGCGGACCCTTTCGGTCAGGCCGCGGCCGCCGGTCCCGGTGCCGGATTTTCGGGTCATGCGTCCCCCGGCCAGACGCCCCGCGGGCCGCGGCCCATCATGCGGAGCAGCAGTCCCTCGCGGATGCCGCGGTCGGCGACCCTGAGCGAGGCGACGGGCCAGTGGCGGCAGATGGCTTCCAGGATGGCGCAGCCGGCCACCACCAGATCGGCGCGGGCCTGGCCGATGCAGGGATGGCGGGCTCGTTCCGCGCAGCACTGGGTGGCCAAGCGGTGGCTGAGCGAGCGCACGGCCTCCACCTCCATGTCCAGGCCGTCGACCCGCGAACGGTCGTAGCGCGGCAGGTCCAGATAGAGTCCACCCAGGGTGGTCATGGTGCCGGATGTCCCCATCATTTGCACCCGGCCATCGCGCACCGCCGCCGAAATGCCGTGGCGGGCATCGAATTCTGCCAGGGCGATGGCAATGGATTCGACGATGGACTCGAACTGGTCGGGATGCAGGCGATCATGGCCATAGCGCTCGGTCAGGGACACGACGCCGAAGGGCAGGGACAGGAACCCCTGGGTGTGGAGGCAGCCGTCGGCCTGGCGGTCCAGCCAAGTGATTTCGGTGCTGCCGCCGCCGATGTCGAAGACCAGCGCGTTGGGCAGGGCTCGGTCCAGCAGCGCGACGCAGCCCATCAGGGTGAGGCTCGCTTCTTCTTCCGGCGTGATGGTTTCCAGGTTCAGGCCGGTTTCCTCGCGGACGCGGGCCAGGAAGTCCGGAGTGTTGGCGGCGCGGCGGCAGGCCTCGGTGGCGACGCAGCGAACCTGACGCACACGGCGCTCGCGCATGCGCTGGGCGCAGACGGCCAGGGCTTCGACGGCGCGGTCGATGGCGGCATCGCACAGGCGATCGCTGGAAACCAGCCCTTCGCCCAGACGGACGACACGCGAGAAGGAGCCGACCACCTTGAAACCCGACGAACGCGGCTGGGCGATCAGCATGCGGCAGTTGTTGGTTCCAAGATCGACAGCCGCGTAGACCGGCATCGCTTTTCCGTCATATTGCCGCGGCTCTGGGCCGGCCTCCTGACGCACGCGCTTCGTCTCCCTGGCGCAATCCCTATTTTGGCCACCATACCCGAGAGCCTGGGCATTCCGAAAGAGGTTCGTTGGGGCGTCCGCGGATTTGGGCAGGGGCGTTGTTCCATTCTTTCTATTGCTCCCGACGACCATCGTCCCCATAGTGATAATCAAGAATACCTTGGGGTGTTTCCAGGTATTTTATAATATTAGATAATAACAAAGGAGAGTATCATGCGGTTCATGTCAATCGCGGCGGCGGTGGTATTGACGGGCCTCGGGACGGAGGACGTCCAGGCATCTCCGGTGGGGTGCAAGCTGGAGCGGGAGGCGACCTGCATGTTTGCCAACTTGGCCGGCGTCGACGGCAGCGGCCGGGACCTCGACGAGGGGTCCTACCGGGCGGCGATCCTGGATCGGGCGAACCTGAAGGGGGCCAAGCTGCGTTTCACCGATCTCCAGGTCATCAGGGCTGACAGTGCCAATCTGGAGGGGGCGGATATGGAAGGGGCCCACATGTTCGCTAGCCTGCTCAACAACGCCAACCTGAAGGGAGCGAACCTGCCCAGGGTCAATCTGGTGCAGGCCAACCTGAGCGGGGCCGACCTTCGTGGCGCCAACCTTCAAGGGGCCATCCTGATGGCGGCCAACCTGAAGGGCGCGCGTCTGGACGAAGCGAACTTGGCGGGCGCCCATCTGGGCAACGCGATCTGGACCGATGGTCGCGTCTGCGCCGAAGGCTCGGTCGGGGAATGCCGCTGATGCCCCCTATTTCTTCTTCGGCTTGCTGTCCTTGGGCGGGGCGACCCGTTTGGCGAAGGTCTGCTGCAGCGCCTTGTGGATGAAGAAGATCGGGGCGCTGGCGTCCGTTGGGTCCTCGAAGCTGGCAACGATCTCGCTGGGGCCGTTGTCCCAGATGGTTGCCTTGGCGTGCTGGGTCACGGGAAAGCCGTAGCGGGACCTGAACAGGTCCACCACCCCGCCGTAGGCCGGCGTCGGGATCCAGAGATTGATCTGCACGAGCCGGTGCGGGGAGCCCTTGCCCTCGGAGAAGAAGAGCGCCCAGAAGGTTGCCGGAACATCGGCCAGATCGGCCTGGAGGGGACGCATCTTGCCGTCCGCCTCACGACCGAAGAAGGCGCAGCGAACGGCTCCGGCGGCAGCCATTTCGGGCGTGAGTGGGAAGACCTGGGGCATCTCGATTTGCGGGTCGGCCTTGTCCCCGGTGCAAAAGATCTTCTGGTCGGCGGTGGTGGGCGTCGCCTGTCGGAAGTCCTCCAGTGCCATGCCGAGGCGCAAGGGCCCGAAGGCATAGGGGGCGGGATCGGCCGCCATGGTGCCGCCGGAAGCCATTGCCAGGAACAAGCCGACGGCGGACGCGACTGCCTTCATGGGGAATACTCCTCGTTGTCGATCGATCAAGACCATCAGGAACGGCGCAACCGATCAGCCGTGGCATCGATGCGCCCACGCAGGCCAGGAAACGTGGTTTCGGCCGGAAACTGGGGGAATTCGCGGATGACGTTTTCCGGCGCGTGGAAAAGGATGCCGAAATCGGCTTCCGCCAGCATGGCGGTGTCGTTGTAGGAATCGCCCGCCGCGATGGTGAGGAAGTTCAGTTCCCTGAAGTGACGCACGGCCTCCCGCTTGTGGTTCTGCTGACGGATGCGGTAGCCGGTGACCCGGCCGACGCCGTCCACCTCCAGTTTGTGGCAGAAGAGGGTCGGCATGCCCAGCAACTCCATCAACGGCATGGCGAATTCGTAGAAGGTGTCGCTGAGGATCACCACCTGGTAGTCCTTCCTGAGGCCGTCCAGGAAATCACGGGCCCCGTCCATGGGGCCCATGCGGCGGATGACACCTTGGATGTCGGGGAGTTTCAGGCCGTGTTCGTCCAGGATCTTCAGGCGGCCTTGCATCAACTTGTCGTAGTCCGGTTCGTCGCGGGTGGTGCGACGCAGCTCGGGGATGCCGGTGTGCTCGGCGAAATTGATCCAGATTTCGGGGACGAGCACCCCTTCCATGTCCAGGCAGACGATTTCCACGGCATCTCTCCGACAAGTTCCCTGGGCATCGCGTAATGCAGCGGGCGGCCGTCGTCAACAGCGAAGAGGCTTGGGGACGGGAAAACGATTCGATGTCTACTATAGGGGTTAATGGCAGCTTTCGGGAATGCCGGGGCCGTCCTATGACGAAGACATGAACAAGCCCTATTCCGATCTTGTCGTCATCGAGAAGGGGCGGTCCGTTCTGCCGCCCGAGGTGCATCCGCTGCCCGACCTGCTGGACCTGAGCGCGGAGGAGGTCCTGGAGGCCTTCCGTGCCAGCCAGCGGAGCGACTTCATCCGGGTGGTGGCGGAGGCGGAGGCCGAGGGGGCGGACCTGCACCGGCTGTTCGGCGCGCTACGCGATCGTGTGCCCGCGGGCCATCCCTTTCGCGATGTCGCGCTGTTCCGCAAGGGGGCCCTGGGGGAGATGTTTCTCGACCTGCACGACCACGTGATGGCCCATCCGGTCTGGCGCCATCCCTTCTTTCTTCGGGTTTTCGAGGGACGCGTCGCCCCCAGCCAAGTCAGGGCCTTCGCCTGCCACTACTTCAATCAGATCAAGAACACCCGCCAGTGCGTGGCCTTGGCCATCGGGCGTTTCCATGGTCTCACTGCGATGCCTTTCGGCGAATTGAACGAGCGCCTGTCGGAGATCACCCAGGTCGCCCTGGCGCAACTGGTGGCCGACGAATACGGGGTGGGGGGCCATTCCCTGGACGACTATCCGCCGCTTTCCCGGCTGTTTTCCGCCCATACCCACATCGCCATGTACCGCCAGTTGTTCGAGGGCCTGGGGATTCCTCCCGCCGCCCAGGACGTGCCGATGTTGCCCGCGGTGGCCGACAACGTGCTGACCCAGCGCCTGGTGGCCGGGCATCCGGCCTTTTCGCCCCTGGAATCCCTGGCGTCGGTGGGACTGGGCATGGAGTGGGGGGTGCCGGAATTCTTCAGCCTGTTGCTGGGGGGCCTGATCCGGGTCGGCCGGCGCGAGAAGCTGCCGCTCAGCCGCCATCACGTGGAAGTCTTCAGCGCGCATGTGCGCTACGACGTGCTGCATGCGGTTTCGGTGATGCTGGTCACCAGCCTGCATATGCGGGGGGCGGCCGATATGGCGGCGGCGAAGGGAGCCTGCAACACTTTGATGGCCAGCCGCTACGGCATGATGACCGGCCTTTACGGCGAGGTCTTCGGCGATCCCTGCGCGAGCCTGGGCGACTTGGCCCTGGAAGGCCGCTACCGCTTGGCCGACCGGCGGATCGAGGCAGTTCTGATCGAGGCCCGGCAAGGCACCGCCCCCGACCGCGTGGTGGGCGGCGACGCCTACCGCAAAGACACAGGGATGCCCTTCGTTTTCGCGTGAAAGCGCCTTGACAGGGAGGGCCGGTGCTGGCTTGATCGGGCCGTCCCGCCCACGGGCGGGTTTCCAATCGAATCATTCCCCCGTCAGAGAACATCGCTCATGCCCAGGGAGACTGGAGGAGGCTTCGCCGAGACGGTCCGGACCATCCTTTGGGCCGGGGCCATCGCGCTGGCCATCCGCACCGTGGCCTACGAGCCCTTCAATATCCCCTCGGGCTCGATGATCCCGACCCTGCTGGTGGGCGACTATCTGTTCGTTTCCAAGTTCTCCTACGGCTACAGCAAGCATTCCCTGCCGGGCAGCCTGCCCCTGTTCTCCGGAAGAATCCTGTTTTCCGAGCCCGAGCGCGGCGACGTGGTAGTCTTCAAGAAGCCCAGCGACAACAGGACCGACTACATCAAGCGCATCGTCGGCCTGCCGGGCGATCGCCTCCAGATGATCGGCGGCATCCTGCATATCAACGGCCAGCCGGTGCAGCGCGAGCGCCTTGCCGACCATAGCGCCCGCGACCCCTACGGCAACATGTTGCGCACGGCGCGGTTCGTCGAAACCCTGCCTAACGGCCGCCGCCACCTGATCCTCGAGGTCAGCGATCAGGGGCCCATGGACAACACGCCCGTCTATCAGGTGCCCGAGGGCCATTACTTCGGTATGGGCGATAACCGCGATGCCTCCGCCGACAGTCGCTTTCTGGCCGAAGTCGGCTACATCCCGCGGGAGAATTTGATCGGCAAGGCGGTCTTCATGTTCTTCTCGGTGGATGGCAGCTTCTGGGAATTCTGGAAGTGGGGCAGCACCATCCGCTTCGGTCGCCTGTTTTCGGGTATCGAGTAGGTATGGGCGACCGGATCGCCACCCTGGAATCCATTCTCGGCCATCACTTCGCGCGGCGCGACCTGCTGGGGTTGGCGTTGCGCCATGCCAGCAGTCTGCGCAACCGCGACCGCCGCACCGACACCAACGAGCGCCTGGAATTCCTGGGCGACCGGGTGCTGGGCTTGGTGATCGCCGCCATGCTCTACGAGGGCTTCCCCGATGAGGAGGAAGGTGCCCTGGCCCGCCGCCATACGGCCCTGGTGCGCCGCGAGGCCCTGGCCCGGGTGGCGGAAACCATCGGCTTGGCCGAGCACCTCACCATGGCGCACGGCGAGGCGGAAACGGGCGGGCGCGATAAGCCGACCATTCTCGCCGATGGCTGCGAGGCGGTGCTCGGCGCCCTCTACTTGGATGGCGGGCTGGCGGCGGCGGAAGGATTCGTGCGTCGCTTCTGGGCTCCCTTGCTGGCCGAGGACCTGCGGCCGCCCAAGGATGCCAAGACGACGTTGCAGGAATGGGCCCAGGGCCGTGGTTTGCCGCTGCCGGCCTACCGCGAGATGGAACGTTCCGGTCCCGACCATGCGCCCCTGTTCGTCGTTGTGGTGGAAGTCGAGGGGATGCCGCCCACTCCGGGGAGCGGTCCGGCCAAGCGGGCCGCCGAACAGGCGGCCGCCGAAGCGTTGTTGCGAATCCTGGCCGAGGAGGGCAAGGCATGACCCGTTGCGGTTTCGTCGCCATTCTGGGGGCGCCCAACGTGGGCAAGTCCACCCTGATGAATCGCGTGGTGGGGGGGAAGGTCTCCATCGTTTCCCCCAAGGTTCAGACCACCCGCACCCGGGTGTTGGGGATCGTACTGGAAGGCGAGGCGCAGGTCGTCTTCGTCGATACACCCGGCATCTTCCGGCCCAAACGGCGTCTGGACCGCGCCATGGTCGCCGCCGCCTGGGGCGGGGCGGGGGACGCGGATGCGGTGCTGCTGCTGGTCGACGCCAAGGCGGGCCTGGATGACGATACGCGCGCCGTGGTCGAGCGCCTCAAGACCGAGGCCAAGGGCGGTCGTCCGGTGATCCTGGCGCTCAACAAGGTGGATCTGGTCAAGAAGCCGGTTCTGTTGGCCTTGGCGCAGAACCTGTCGGCCGAGGGGCTGTTCGAATCCATCTTCATGATTTCGGCCGAAACCGGCGATGGGGTGCCCGATCTGGTGGCCGAACTGGCCCGCCGCGTGCCGGAAGGCCCTTGGCTCTTTCCCGAGGACCAGGTTTCCGACATGCCACTGCGCATGCTGGCCGCGGAGATCACTCGCGAAAAGCTCTATCTGCGGCTGCGTCAGGAACTGCCCTACGCGGCGACCGTGGAAACCGAGGACTGGGAGGACAAGGCCGACGGCAGCATCGCCATCCGCCAAGTGATCTTCGTCGAACGGGACGGCCAGAAGGCTATCGTGCTGGGCAAGGGCGGCAGCCAGATCAAAGCCATCGGCGAGGCGGCTCGGCACGAACTCGAAGAGATCCTGGAACAGCGGGTGCATCTGTTCCTGTTCGTCAAGGTGCGCGAAGCCTGGGGCGACGATCCCGACCGCTACCGCCCCTGGGGTCTCGACTTCGACGCCTGACCCGACCCGACCGCGGCAGGGGACCAGGGCACGGATGCGGACACGGGAATGGTCCGATGTTCGCCAACTGTAGTCGCCCGCCGATTCTGGAAAACAGCGATTACGTTGCCAGAGTCCCTGCGAGCACTTTGAGCGCGGGACGATGGAACCTTGGCATGGTCTCCGGGCCGTACAACGGTCGCGTATAGGATGTTTGGCGTAGGGCTTGGCGCCAAGCTTGTAGGGCGCCCCGCAAGGTGGCAGAGTTCGGATCATGCAGACTCCATCGTCCTCTACCATCCCCGCGTCGTCCCGCCTGATTCTGGCATTTTCCTGCCTGGGGCACCTATATTCCCATCTGGGGGCGCCGATCTTCTTTGTGGTCGCTTTGGCCCTGGAAAGGGAATGGGGCCTCAGCCACGGCGAGACGGTGGGGCTGATCGTGGTGGGCAACCTGCTCTATGGCCTGGGCGCCCCCCTTGCCGGCTGGCTCAGCGACCGCTGGAGTGCCCCCGGCATGATGGCCGCCTTCTTCCTGGGCACCGGATTCGGCTTGTTTCTGGCGGGCTTGGCGGGCACGCCGGGCGAGGTCATGGCGGCACTGGCGGTGACGGGCCTGTTCGGGTCCATCTACCATCCGGTGGGAATCGCCTGGCTGATCAAGCATGCGGTCAACCGGGGGGCGGCGCTGGGTATCAACGGCATCTTCGGCGGCGTCGGGCCAGCCGTGGCGGCGCTGTCGGCCGGCTTGCTCACCGATCTGTTCGGCTGGCGGATGGCCTTTTTGGCGCCGTCGGTGGCGATGGTGGCCACCGGCGTCGTTTTCCTGGCAATGCTGCGCCGGGGGATCATTGTCGAGTCGGCGCAGGATCGCCGCACCGACCCGCCGGCTTCGCGGCGCGATCAGGTGCGGGCTTTCCTGGTCATGTCGCTGACCATGATCTGTACCGGCCTGATCTATCAGGCCACCCAGTCGGGCCTGCCCAAGATCTTCACCGAACGCCTGGTGACGGATGCCGGGGGCGTGCTCGGGGCATCGATGGGGGTGGCGCTGGTCTATCTGGTGGCGGGCGCGCTCCAGGTGCCGGCCGGCTGGCTGGCCGACCGCTATCCGCTGAAGACCATCTACATCGGGACCCTGCTGGCCCAGGTGCCCTTGCTGGTTCTGGCCGGGTCGATGGTGGGGCTGCCTCTGGTGGGGCTGGCCATGGCCATGGTTTCGGCCAACGTCGGGCTGCTGCCGGCCGAGAACGCCCTGATCGCCCGCTATTCTCCCAGCCGCTGGCGGGGCTTGGCCTTCGGGCTCAAGTTCGTCCTGGCCTTCGGGGTGGCCGGCCTAGGGGTGAAGATGGAAGGGATGCTCTACGACGCCACCGGCGGTTTTTCGGCGCTTTTCACGGTGCTGGCCGTCCTGGCCTCCTTGGCCTTCCTGTTCGCCCTATTGCTGCCCGGCGAGCGGCGCGAGGCGGTGGTGCTGGGGGTGGAACGGGCATGACGACTCTCCGGCACCTGACCGGCCATCTGCGCGATTTGGCCGCCCCGCTTCTGGTCGGCGACACCCTGCGCGACCTGATGTCGGGGGGCGGCCATTCCCCTTACCTGAAGCGGCATCGGGCTGCAGTGATCGTCGACCGGGTGCGGCTGGTGTCCGGCGCCTTCGCCATCCTCACGCCGCTGTGGATTTTGGTTGACGCCCTGGTTCTGCCTTGGCCGGCCTGGGGCGTATTGGCGGGGGTGCGCGTCTTTTCCAGCCTGCTTTTCGCGGTGCTCGCGATTCCTTGGGAGATCGACCGCACACCCCGTCTTGCCATGGTCATGCTGGCCGGCATGCTGGTCAATCCGCCGCTGTTCTACCTAGCCGCGCTGCCTTTGTTCGGAGGGGTGGCGCTCGGTCCTGTGGGGGAGGTGGTGGCGGCACTCTACGCCCTGCTGCCTTTCGTCATGGTGGCCGGCCTGGCGGTATTTCCCCTGACCATCGCCGAGGCGGTGGCCTTCGCACTGCCGGTGGTGATCCTTACCGCCGTGGGCGCCGCCTTCGCTATCGACTTCACATGGCCCGCCTACATCGGCAAGCTCTGGCTCCTGGCCCTGATTCTTGGGGTTGGTGGGGTGTCGGGGGTGGGCCAACTGCGCTACATGATCGCCCTGGTCAGCCGGGCGAGCCAGGATCCCTTGACCGGCGTCTTCACCCGGAGGTCGGGGGCCGAGATCATCGACCTGCAGTTTCGCATGGCGATGCGCCAGGATACCCCCTTCGCCGTCCTGTTCGTGGACCTCGATAACTTCAAGTCCGTGAACGACGTTTACGGCCATGAGGCGGGCGACGCGACGCTTCGCGTCCTGGTCGCGGGCCTCAAGAACAAGCTGCGGCGCGGTGATGTGATCGTGCGCTGGGGGGGCGAGGAGTTCGTCGTGGTTCTGGGGAACATCGACTGCCAGGGTGTGCGCTTGGTGCTGCGGCGCATGCTCGACGAATGGTTCGGCCTGCGGCCAGACGGCCTGCCGCTGACCGCCAGTCTGGGCATCGCCGAGCGGCAGGCCGACGGGATCAACGACTGGAACAAGCTGATCGAACTGGCCGACCAGCGCATGTACCAGGCCAAGAAGGCGGGCAAGGCCCGCGCCGTCGTCTGCGGCGGCGCGGAGATGACCTGACGCCTACACCCTCGTTTCCAGGAAAAGGCCTTCGGCCACTGCCTGCTGATCGCTTCGCAGGCGGTCGAGCAGCGGTGCGGTCGCGTCGCGCCGTCCCCAGCCGTCGAAATGGATCAAGTCGGCGAGCGGCAGGCGTGACCGCCAGCCCGCGCTGGCCAATTCCGGCTGGGCATGGAAGCCGCTGACCCTGCCCAGGCAGAGGTAGGCCACGGGAACTTCGCGGGGCGGAATGGCGAGTGCCTCCTGCAGGCCGTCCGCGTCCAGGATACTCACCCAGCCGACGCCCAGTCCCTCGGCGCGGGCCGCCAGCCAGAGGTTCTGCACGGCGCAGACGCTGCTGAACAGGTCCATGGCCGGGATATGGGTGCGCCCGATGACCACGGGGCCGGCACGGTCGCGGTCGCAGGTGATGCATAGGTTCAGCGGCGCTTCCATGATTCCCTCCAGCTTGAGGGAGCGGTAGGTCTGGCGCTTGTCCTCGGGAAACATCAAGGCGGCATCGGCGTTGGCCTTGAGGAACAGGTCATGGATATGACGCTTGGTTTCCGTCTCGCGGATCAGGATGAAGCTCCAGGGCTGCATGAAGCCGACCGATGGCGCGTGATGGGCGGCGGTGAGCAGGCGACCCAGGATTTCGTCGGGGATCGGGTCGGGCAGAAACTCGCTGCGCACGTCGCGGCGTTCCAGGATGGTGCGGTAGAGCGCGCGGCGGTCGGCGGCGGAGTATGGAGCAGCGGGCAGAACTTTGGTCTGGGTGTCCATCGGGGGTCCCCTTGCGATGGGTGCATCCGTTCCGCTGTCCGCGCGGATCGGACTTCCCTTCCGGCCGGTCTTCTGGCTTGGGATCGCCCCGCTCCGGACGCCTTCCCGGCCTTGTGGCCAGTGGCATGTCGCCGGAGAGTCCCCCTTACAGCGTTGGGCACGTCGCGGAATTTCACCGCGTTCCCGATTCTCCCGCTCGCGCGGGCACCGGAAGGTGGCCGGGTGATACCAGAAGCCGCGTTGGACGGCTATAGGAATTCGCGGTAATTCCCCCACTTGACGCAGGGGCTTCGTCGTTGTCGAATGCCACCAGATAGGAATTAGAGGAAAGTCCGGGGTTAGGGATGGGGGGGCTACGGATGCACCTCAAGCAGCTGGTGGGGTCGCTGGGCATTACTCGCAGCCAGATGGTCAGTCTGCTTTGGGCGCGCGAGCATTCGCCCTATCTGCAGCGCCACCGGGCCGCCATCGTCATCAGTCGCGTGCAGTTGGTATCCGCTGTCTTCGCGGTGTTGACGCCCTTGTGGATTCTTGTGGATGCCGTGGCCTTCGCTTGGCCAGCCTGGGGAATCCTGGGGGGTATCCGGCTGTTTTCCAGCGCTGTCTTTCTGGCGCTGGCGTGGCCCTGGGAATTCGAGAAGACCCAGCGCAACGCCTTCCTGATGTTGACCGCCATGCTGGTGAATCCTCCCCTTTTCTATCTGGTGTCGATTCCTCTGTTTCACGGCGTCCCGCTGGACGGATTGGCGGCCATCGTCGCCGCCTTGTATGCCTTGCTTCCTTTTGTCGCCATCGCCGGCCTCAGCGTCTTTCCGCTGACCATCCTGGAGGCGCTGCTCTATGCGTCGCCGGTCATGGTCCTGGCTGCGGTTGGGGCGGCATTCGCCGGGACGGGCTTTTCCTGGCCGACCTACATCGGCAACATGTGGCTGCTGGGACTGATCTTCGGTGTCGGCGCCTTGGCCGGGGCCGGCCAACTCAACTACATGATTGCCCTGGTCAGCCGGGCGAGCCAGGATCCCTTGACCGGCGTTTTTACCCGGCGATCGGGCGGCGAGATCATCGATCTGCAATACCGGGTTGCCGAAAGGCACGACTCCCCCTTCGCCATTGCGTTTTTCGACCTGGACAACTTCAAGTCCATCAACGATCGCTACGGACACGAGGAAGGGGACGCGGCCCTGCGCACCCTGGTCAACGCACTCCGGGCCAAGCTACGCCTGTCGGACATCATCGTTCGATGGGGGGGCGAGGAATTCGTCGTGGTGCTGACCAATACCGACGCCAACGGTGTGCGCTTGGTCCTGCGGCGCATTATGCAGGACTGGCTGGGCAATCGGCCCGACGGTGGCCTGCTGACCGCCAGCATCGGCGTCGCCGAACGCAAGGCGGACGGAATCGGCGACTGGCCCAAGCTGGTGGAACTGGCCGACCAGCGCATGTACCAGGCGAAAAAGGCGGGAAAAGCCCGATCCATCTCTTGTTGTGGCGAGGAAATCTTGCCGGGCAGCGGGTGATCCGCCGACGCGTCGTTCCGACCGGAGCGGGAGGCATCATTCCAACCGGCCAATGACTTGACCGGCTGGTATATTCTTTCTTGTCCCTTGCCGGGCGCCGCCTTTGGCGGCTTGGCCGCGGCCGCAATGGCCGCTCGATACCGGCCAACGATCATTTCGAGGGGGAGCCGGTATTATTCCTCCAGGCGCTCCGCCCGGTTAATCATGCGGTCGATTTCCTTCTTCACCAACCGCTCGATGAGATAGGGCAGGTTGCGGTCCAGCCATTCCTTGAGCATGGGCCGCAGCATCTCGCGGACGATCCCCTCGAGGGTGACGCCTTCCTTGCCGGCATTGATGGCAAGGTCGCGCTGATTCAGGATCGCCTTGGCCAAGTCCGACAACACGTCGGTCGACCGCTTGGCGGTGGTTTCCGACATGATGTGGGGCATCGCCATGGGCTCGGGCGCGGCTACCATGGCTGCCGTCAATTCCAGGATATCCTCTGGCTCCACCGGCATGACGAAGGCCGGCGGCGGAGGAGGCGGCGGAGGCGGAGGCGGAGGCGGCGGCGGAGGCGGCGGAGGCGGAGGCGGAGGCGGAGGAGGCACGAATACCGGCTCTGGCTCTGGCTCCATCAGCTCAATGAGCGGCTCGGGCTCAGGTTCCGGAAGTGGCTCAGGCTCCGGCTCAGGTTCCGGCTGAATTTCAGCCGCCATCTGCGCCATGGCCGCAGCCATGTCGAGTTCTTCCTCTTCCGGTTCCGGCGGCGGAGGCGGTGGAGGAGGCGGCGGCGGCGGCGGAGGCGGTGGAGGAGGAGGAGCCTTCGGCTCCTCTTCGGTGTCTTCGGCCAGAATACGGCGGATGGAGGCGAGAATATCCTCCATCGAGGGCTCTTGCCCTCCATCTGCTTCGCCGTTGGTTTGTCCCGCCTTGTCGATCATCGATTCCGTGGCTGGCCGGCCGCCCCCCAGGTGGGCTGTCGCGATACGGTACAACAGATCGCCCGTGCCGCAAACGCCTGATCCAGTCTTCCCCCCTACTATTTGACCGGTTTGTCGCTGATGTCGCCGGAACTCGATCCGCCGAACCACTTATCCCTGACTTCGTTGTAATGGGCCAGCGGATTGTAGATGGCGGCACGCAGGTTGAGCTTTTCTGCCGTCAATTGCCCCATGGCGGCCTTGAGGTCGAAGATGGCCACCAGTTCGTCACGCTGGGCCTTCACCAAGTTGACCTTGGCATCCAGGACTTCCTGTTCGGCGTCCAGAACATCAAGAACGGTGCGCGAACCGACGGCAGCTTCCTTTTCCACGCCTTCCAGTGCAATCTCGGAGGCCCGGATCTGGGCGCCATAGGAATCGACGCGGGCCCTGGCCGACTCAAGCTGTTCCCAAGCGCGGACGGCCTTTTCCCGCGCGTCGCGACGTTCCTTGTCGGTCTTGTGGCGATCCTGAGCGGCGAGTTGCTTGGCTTCGCGCAGGCGGGAATAAACGGACCCCTTCTCGTAGAGGGGAACCGTGAGGGTCAGCTTGCCTTCCAGGGTGTTGATGCGATTGTCTTCGGCCGAAGAGTCGTAGTCCTTGCTGGCCTTGGCCGACAAATCGAGACTGGGCATCAGTTCGCCCCGCACCACGTCGACATACTTGTCGGAGGCGGCCGAATCGAGTTCCGCTGCCTGGACCAGGGGATAGGCAACCGTCGCGACCTTGAGTGCCTCGTCCTTGCTGACGGGAAGATCGGTCGGCATGCCGGGGCGAGCCAACTTTCCGGCTGCCTCGCCGACATAGTTGGCGTAGGTCGCCCGCGAGGCTTCCAAATTGTTTTCCGCCTGGATGCGATCCGCCTGCGCCTTGGCGACACGGGCTTCCGCCTGATGGACGTCGGTGCGGGTAATCTCGCCGACCCGGAAGCGGTCGCGCGCGGCTTCGAGTTGGCGGCGCAGCACCTGTTCGTTACCGCGATTGAGTTCCAATGTGGCCTGCTCGCGCACCACATCCAGGTAAGACGTCGCCGCCTTGCTCAGGATGTCCTGTTCGGTGGAAGCCAGCCGGGCCCGTTCCGCCAGCACCTTCAGTTCGGCACGATCCGTCTCGTTGAGGGTGCGGAAGCCGCGAAAAAGGGATTGGGTCAGGCTGGCGCCGACCGACTTCGGGTCCCGATGCTGGCCGTAGGCGGTGGTTCCCGCGGTGGCGGCGTAGTTGTAATAGGCTTGGCTGGCGACGCTGCCATCGACGGAAATCTTGGGACGCCAGTTGGCCAACGCTTGCGGCACGCCTTCATCCGTGGACCTCACCTTGGCGCGCTGGGCCTGCAAGGTGGGATTGTTGGCGTAGGCCGAAACGAGTGCTTCCTCCAGGGATTGCGCCCAGGCCCATCCCGGCCCCAGCAGAGCCACGGACGCAACGCCGCCGATCAATGCCCCCCGCCAACCCATCAAGATGCTCGCTCCTTCCCGTCCGCCAACCGTCATGTCCTTCAAAATACTGTATCCAGCGATTTCGAAAGATACATAATATGGAATCACTTTGTAAATACGATCTTTGGGACCGAATTCCAGTTTTTACCCGTCATCAGAAGACGAAAGCCGCTTTCTGCGCGAATCCAGGCAAGGGCGGGGCGCCCAATTCGAATAACTCGCGCCGGGCGAAGGTCGACCCATGGCGCGATAGCAGGATTCCCTTGCCGACTCCCTGCTGTTGGATAGCCACCAGGCGCCCGCCTTCCGCCAACTGTTCCTGGATCGCGCGCGGAATATCGGCAACAGCCCCGCCCATCACGATGACGTCGTAAGGTGCCTGGCGGGGGTAGCCGGATTCCAGAGGGCCTTCGGCCACCACTATCGACGCGGCGTGTTGATCGGCCAAGATGCGGCCGGCAAGAGCCGCCAGTGCCGGGTCCGATTCCAAGGCGACCACGGCATTGGCGATACGGGCGATGACGGCCGCGCCGTAGCCGGTGCCGCATCCTACTTCAAGCACTACGTCGGTTTCGCGGATTCCTGCCGCCTGGAGAAGGCGGGCCAAGGCCAAGGGTTCCATCAGGAAGCGGCCGTGT
Source organism: Magnetospirillum sp. WYHS-4 (assembly GCA_039908345.1). NCBI lineage: Bacteria > Pseudomonadati > Pseudomonadota > Alphaproteobacteria > Rhodospirillales > Rhodospirillaceae > Magnetospirillum > Magnetospirillum sp. WYHS-4. The sequence goes on along the minus strand of JAMOBD010000002.1, from coordinate 27,030 downwards.
CCCAAAGGAAGGGCCTCATCGCGGTAGGCCAGAGCCTTGGCCGACTCGGGGGCGAAGGCCTCGCGCGGTACGGCGGCCATGGCGGCGAGGATCAGCGGATCGTTCACCCGGTTGGTGCGGAGCTGGCTTTCCACCATGTAGCGGCGGGCGGCGGCGTAGTCCATGGCGTCCTCCGGAATGGGCCTAGAAAAACCGTGCTCATTCTAGGCGGCGGCGCGGGGAACACAATCACGTTTGCAAGCGGGCGAAAAAAGAGCGCCGGGAGCCGGATTCATATTCTTGACCAGGGAGGACTCTGCGACTAATGTCCGGTCCCGCCGCGGCTAACCGGGGCGCGTGGCGCGGTGGCAGAGTGGTTATGCAGAGGACTGCAAATCCTTGTACGTCGGTTCGATTCCGGCCCGCGCCTCCAGCTTCTGATCCGGCGTAGCTCAACGGTAGAGCATGCGACTGTTAATCGCAGGGTTGTAGGTTCGAATCCTACCGCCGGAGCCAAAACGAAGAGCCCGCCAGGGAAACCGGCGGGCTCTTTTCTGCTGTAGGAATGTCGGTTCTCGTCATGAATGAGCATTCACTGCCATAACCGAGGGCGAGGTTTCAGGCAGCTGATGCCAACACCGCACGACAAGTTCCTCTACCCGAGATCGGCACGTGGCATCCGCTGCTAAAACGCTAGCACGGGTTAGCGGCTGCTGAACGCCAAGGTCCGCATATAGTTCACGGATGGACTGATGGTTTGCGTTTAGCACCATAACCAGCGCACCACGCTCGGTCGCTCTAGCAATGGCGTCGCGCAGGCGCACTTGGTCGGCCCACGAGAATATCTTGTCGTTGTATTTGATGAAACCGTTAAGGTTGTGTTTAACGGTGTATGGCGGGTCAACGAACACGAAGTCTCCATCGCCAGAGATGTCGATAGTGTTCTCAAAGTCGGACTGCCAGATATCTGCGCGCTTCAGTGCGTTTGAGACGGCATCAAAGTTATCCGTATCGAGAACGACCTTAGTCTTGGTGCCAATAGGTACATTGAACTCGTTCTTAAGGTTAACCCGATAGAGGCCGTTCCAACAGGTGCGATTGAGATAGATGAACCACGCGGCTAGTTCCGTTGGATTAATGGGTTTTGCGGAGCGAGTGTTGTAGTAGTGCTCCCTGCTATGTTGGCGGTGATGAAGTTCCAGCAACTCGCGAACCTTTCTTGGCTCATCACGTACGGCGCGGTAAGTGATTACGAGTTCAGCATTCAAATCAGTGAGCAATGCGCGATCCGGCTTCACGGAGAAGAAGAGGGCTGCGCTCCCCGCAAACGGTTCAATGTACCTTCCGGAAAACTTCGGCAAGAGGCCCGGGTGGTGCTCACAGAACCACCTTTTCCCACCGGCCCACTTCAGGAAGGGTATGACGATTCCGGACGGCTGTGAGATCATGCCTGTGCCCCCGCACGTGCACGCAACTCTCCGTCAAGCCAACGAAGAAACGTTACGTCCTCCGGCTTGTAGTTCCGGTTTCCTGCAGGATGTGCACTCACACGCCGAGCGGTGTTCAACTCCACGAGCCAGCGGAGGTTCTTTGCGTGCCCCTTGTCGCCCGGCATCTCGATGTCAAATACTTCCTTGAAGATCGGCCAGTTATTCTTGTGCTCAATTATTTCTTTGAACTCGAGAAGATCAAAATAGACATCGATATCGTTATCTTCTCCTTTCTTTTTAGCCTCTAGCTGTCGAGCGTAGGCCTTTATCATTATCTGGTCGTTGGCAACAGAAGATTCAAGATACTTGTCCCCATGCGCCTTCCTGAGGATGGAAATGGCGACGTCATGGATTAGTTTCTGAAGTCGCTTCACGGCGTCGTCGGCAAACTTCGTGTCATCTTCACTCGCTTTCCGCCGCCATTCAGAGAAACCGCTTGGCTCAAAGTCCTTCGTTTCTGACGCAACTGACTCGCATAGCTTATAGTAGTGCTCGACCGCGCCGCCAGAACCGAATTTCGGCTTGAAGCGGTTGCCGTATTCTTCGTCAGTCGCGTTGGCAATGTAGTCGAGAACAGGCTGAAGGTATGGCCTGAGCTGATCGACCAGTTCCATGCCCTCAAGCTGCAAGGGATTTTGCTTGGTTTTTTCCTGTACGTAGTTGATCAGTGCGCTGAGTAGCCGAATGTGCCCACCCACCGAGATGTTTGAGCACAAGTATCCCTGCTTGCCCTTCTGCCACCGATCAGGGTGTGCTTCGTAAAGCAGGCCAAAGTACCCATTCAGAGCGTCTGCCGCTTTGTCCAGGGTTGCCTTGTCATCCTCACCGCAAAGCGGACCATGCTTGTACTGCTTTCCTCTGAGGATCTCAGATCCGAGAAGGTCGGTGGCCAGGAGCCCGATCTTAAACTCCGGAACGGTGAGCGGCACCTCATCGGTTTGCTTGATACCGGGAGTGGCTACGCGCTGATAGAACGGACTGGAGTTGTCACTGTTCACAAGTGCGACCAAGCGGGAAGCTATGGCTCCAATTCTCTCTTTGGGGATATCCGAGCCCCACTTGAGCTCGCCCTCCAGCTCATCGAGCAAGTTCTTGGGTACGCGCTTCTGTTCGTGGTTGATTGTCACGAACAGGTTGGCCTCCTTCGCCTCAGGCAACTTCTCGAAGGCCACGACAATCAGGTGTTCCTTCTTGCGTTGCTCCTCTAGCTCGCTGAAGGCATACAAACGATGCTGGCCGTCAACTATCCATGCCGACTTGTACTTGTTCGGGAGATAAAGCATTCCGAACTGTACGGGCCAATCTCCAGGGTTCGCCATAGGGTCGAAGCGCATACGATCCTTGAAGTTCATGAGGATGCTGTTGGGAAAGAAACCGCCGCCTCCAAGATACCGTGAGATCTGTTTAAGCCTATTCTTGAGTATAAGGCGTTGGTACGTGGGTGCGCCATCCGGGTCATTGAGCGCTCGATGGTTCACGAAGGCGATCTTGAGCAACTGCTCCGGGGTAGCAACAAATGCATAAAACTTATTGCCGCCTAGAGTGCCGCGAATGGCGGGAGTAGTCCTGTTTTCCATCTCAGGAACGGGTACGCCGCCGAGATACTCAGCAAGGAACTGTGGCCTTGCTGCCGAGCCCAGGTGGTCAATGATTTGGCTGAAGTAGCGGTACTCACTTTCGCGCATAACATGGATACGGTTCTGACGCGCCCTTTCGATGTCCGGCTTTGACCAGATCACATTCTCCGTCACGAAGAACCAAAGAATCTTCGGCTTGAACCCCGCTCCGTAATGCCGCTTGATGGTGGTGGCAATTGGGCCTTTGAGTGCAATGAACTGATCCAGATCCTTGTTGAGGTTCCGGCGCTTTGGGGTCTCGCAAGACTTGCACTCGGCCACAATGACTGTCTCGTCATCCTTCGCAAACACGTCAATCTGCTTGTAGATTGGCGGCTCTCCAGACTTAGAGACGAGTATGTTGTAGCTTCTGCCCGAATTAAGCTCATTGTATCCAAGGCGATACATTGAACACCAGAAGCGGTTCTCCAGTCTTTCATCGATTGGCTTGCGACGCTTCACCTTGGCATGCTTGGCATCTTGTTTTTGCAGGTGCCAACCTTTCTCAAGGTATCCCTCAATTTCGCCAATGGGGATGCGCTTCTCCTGGAACTCCTTGCGCCGCTCGTTGAATTCACTCTTGAGCGTGTGCGCGTCACTCGGTGGCGGGGTTAGGAATTCCTGTTTGGTCTTGTTGTTTGAGATATGCATCCTACGCCCCCCCCCTCCATGTCTTTCGATCAATATTACAAGGCCAGTGTTTGGATCGCAACCGTCGATAATGACCTGTGTCGCTAACAGATGATATGACCGCCGTAGGTAACACGTGATCTGTCCGGTTTAAGTCGGCCGTCCAAGGAAGGGGGCCGGCGATGAGACGGACGGAGGTGTTGCAAGGGATACGGCGAATGAAGTTCGCGGAGATTTACGGCCGCGTGGAGCGGCGGGAGTTGCGTCAGGCGGAGGCGGCGGAGGTTCTGGGGATGAGCGAGCGGACGTTCCGGCGCTGGCGGGACCGGTACGAGGCGGAGGGGGCGGAAGGCCTTCTTGACGGCCGGCTGGGCAAGATATCGGCCCGTCGAGTTCCGGTGGACCGGGTGATGGGGATGCTGGAGTTGTACGACACGCGGTATTGGGATTTCACAGTCAAGCATTTCCACGAGAAGCTGGTGGCGGAGCACGGATTTCCGCACAGCTACAACTGGACGCGGCTGGCGCTCCAGGCCCAGGGCCGCAAGGCCAAGGCTTCCCGGCGCGGGGCGCACCGGCGCAAGCGGGAGCGGCGCGCCCTGCCCGGCATGATGCTGCACCAGGACGGCTCGACGCACGAGTGGGTGCCGGGGCAGGTCAGCGACTTCACCCAGGCCAAGCCCCTGATCGTCGATCTTCCCGCTGGATACGTTCTCGGCGACAAGGGCTACGATTCCGCCGATTTCCGCGACGCCATCCGAGCCCAGGAGGCCGTTCCGGTCATCCCGCCCAGAAAGACCTCGCCCCAGGTTCCCTGCGACTACGCCCTCTATTGCGAGCGCAACCTCGTCGAGCGGTTCTTACTCAAAATCAAGCACTTCCGACGCATCGCTACCCGCTACGAACAGACCCCAAGGGCCTTCCTGTCCATCCTCTCCCTGGTCAGTGCCTTTATCTGGACCCGCTGAATGTCAACGCGCTCTAGCGGGCGGTCAGCAGAACGCCGGGCCTTCCTTGAAGCCCAGCTTCTTGAGGATCTTGGCCAGCGGGCAGAAGCCGGTGAAGGCGGCCTGGAAGAGGTTCAGGCCCACGAAGGCCGTGAAGCCTAGCCAGTAGACATGGTGCAACTGCGACAGCGCGACGCTGAGCAGGATGGCGATGCCGGCGAAGGCCATCACCAAACGATCGATGGACATCCGTTTCTCCTGTCCTATCATCAATTCACGGGTTTTTGAGCAGGTCCCCCTGGGCAAACCGGGCGAGACCTATTACATTAGTCTAGCCTAATTTAGCGCACCCTAATGTTCCGTCAAGGGGCCATCATGAAGAACCTGCCTTACCATCTCAAGCTGCTGATCCTCAAGGTCGCGGTGGCCGTTCTCGTCCTGGTGGGCGGGGCGGTGTTCGCCGTAGCCCGGGTGAAGGCGGCCGACGAATGGCCGGTCGCCAGGCGCACGGTCCAGGACCTGAAGGCCGTGATGGCGACGGTGGAAAGCGTGGACATGGTGGCGGCGCGCAGCCGGATCGAGGGGGTGCTGTCCGAGTTGCTGATCGACGAGGGCAGCCAAGTGGAGGCCGGGCAGCCGCTGGCGCGGGTCATCGACGCCAAGCTGAAGCTGCGCATGGATGCTTTGGAGGCCCGGGGTACCTCCCTGGAATCCGAACGCCACCTAGCCGAGACGGCCCTGGCGCGGGCGCGTGAGTTGAAGGCCTCGGGTACCATTCCGCAGGCCCGCCTGGACGAGGCGCAGAGCAAGTTCGAGGTGACGACCCGCAACCTCGCCGCGCTACGCGCCGAGCGCAAGGTCATCGAGGAACAGAAGGACGAAGGCGCCATCCTCGCACCGGCGCCCGGCCGGGTGATCCGGGTGCCCGTCTCGCGGAATTCCGTGGTCATGCCGGGCGAAACCGTGGCAACCATCGCCGCCAACACCTACATCCTGCGCGTCCAGTTGCCGGAACGCCATGCCCGCTTCGTCAAGATGGGAGATACCGTCCTGGTGGGCGAACGCGGCCTGGGCGCCACCGCCGCCGACGGGGGGGAGCCCCGCAAGTCCGGCCTGGTGCGGCAGGTCTATCCGGAAATCCGCCAGGGCCGCGTGGTGGCCGACGTGACCGTTCCCGACCTGGGCGACTTCTTCGTCGGCGAGCGGGTGCAGGTCTTCGTGTCCGCCGGGGAACGCGAAGCCATCCTGGTGCCGCCCGCCTATGTCTTCCAGCGCTACGGCGTCAGCTTCGTGCGCCTGAAGGACGGCCGCGAGGCGGTGGTCCAGCCCGGCCGCATGCTGGACGGCGGCCTTGAAATCCTTTCCGGCCTGAAGGACGGCGACGTCCTGGCAGCCGGGACCCGGTAGGGGCGGGACGCCATGACACTGGGTCTTTCCGGGTCCATCGCCCGCGCCACGCTCCGCTCGCCCTTGACGCCGCTGTTCCTGTTGACGGCGATCACGATCGGCATCCTGGCCCTGTTGGCCCTGCCGCGCGAGGAGGAACCCCAGATCAGCGTGCCCATGGTCGATATCCTGGTGCGCGCCGACGGCCTGAAGGCGGCCGATGTCATCGAACTGGTCACCGAGCCTTTGGAAGACATCGTCAAGGGCATCGGCGAGGTGGAGCACGTCTATTCCCAGTCCGAGGACGACCGCGTCCTGGTCACCGCCCGTTTCCAGGTGGGCACGCGCCAGGAACGGGCCATGGTCCGGGTGCACGAGAAGATCCGCGCCAACCTGAACCGGCTGCCCATGGGCATCCCGGAACCCTTGATCGTCGGGCGCGGCATCGACGACGTGCCCATCGTCACCCTGACGCTCAAGCCGCAGGCCGGCCACGCGGACCGCTGGACCGACAACGGCCTCTATCATGTGGCGGAGGAACTGCTGCACGAGATGGTCAAGGTCAAGGACGTCGGCCTGACCTTCATCGTCGGCGGCCGCCACGACCAGATCCGCGTCGAGCCGGACCCGGAACGCCTGTCCCTTTACGGCGTCACCCTGAACCAGGTGGTCGAGAAGGTGAGGAACGCCAACCGCTCCTTCCTGGTCGGCAACCTGCGCGACGGCGGCCGCAGCCTGCCCGTGCTGGCCGGGCAGACTCTGCAAGGCATGCCCGACATCGGCCTGCTGCTGATTACCGCCCGCGACGGCCGGCCGGTCTATCTGCGCGACGTGGCGACCGTTGTGGTGGGGGCGGAGCCGGGCGAGGACCGGGTCTGGCATCTGGGCAAGGACGAAGGGCCGGTGCCCGCCGTTACGCTCGCCATCGCCAAGCGCCAGGGCGCCAACGCGGTGCTGGTGGCCAAGGAGGCTCTTCAGCGCCTGGCCTCCGTCCAGGGCCACCTGGTGCCGCCGGGCGTCGAAGTGCTGGTCACCCGCAACTACGGCGACACGGCCAAGGAGAAATCGGACGAACTGCTGTTCCACCTGCTTCTGGCCACCCTGTCCATCGTCGCCCTCGTCACCCTGGCGCTCAGTTGGCGCGAGGGGCTGGTAGTGCTGGTGGTGGTGCCGACGACCATCCTGCTGACCCTGTTCGCCGCCTGGCTGATGGGCTACACGCTGAACCGGGTAAGCCTGTTCGCGCTCATCTTCTCCATCGGCATCCTGGTCGACGACGCCATCGTGGTGGTGGAGAACATCGTCCGGCGCTGGAAGGAAGGCGGCAACGTCCGCCTGTTCGATTCCACGGTGGAAGCGGTGGCCGAGGTCGGCAATCCGACCATCGTCGCGACGCTCACCATCGTCGCCGCCCTGCTGCCCATGATGTTCGTTTCCGGCCTGATGGGGCCCTACATGAGCCCCATTCCGGCCAACGCATCGGCGGCCATGCTGTTTTCCTTCTTCGTGGCGGTGATCCTGGCGCCCTGGCTGCTCTGCCGCATCGGCTGCCGGGGCCGCGACCTGCCCGGCGTCGACGGCCGCAAGCCGCAGCCGGAAGGCCATCACGAGATCGGCGCGCTGGGGCGCTTCTATCTGAAGGTGGCCGGGCCCCTGCTGGTGGGGCGGGGCCGGGCGCTGGCGTTTCTGCTGGCGGTGGCCGGCCTGACCCTGGTCTCGCTGCTGCCCTTCGCCAGCAAGCACGTGACGGTGAAGCTGCTGCCCTTCGACAACAAGTCGGAACTCCAGGTGGTGGCCGACCTGCCGGAAGGTTCCAGCCTGGAAGACACCGAACGGGTCCTGATGGCCGCCGCCGGCCGCCTGCGCGGCCTGCCCGAACTGGTGCACATGCAGGCTTACGCGGGGACGGCCTCGCCCTTCAACTTCAGCGGCCTGATCCGCCATACCTACCTGCGCGACAAGCCCTGGATGGGCGACTTGCAGCTCAACCTGACGCCCAAGGACCGCCGCGACCGCAAGAGCCACGCGGTGGCCCTGGAAGTCCGTCGCCTGTTGGCCGGGTTGGATCTGCCGGAAGGCACCGTCCTGAAGGTGGTCGAGGTGCCGCCCGGACCGCCGGTGCTGGCGACCCTGCTGGCCGAGATCTACGGCCCCGACGAGGAGGTACGCCGCGTCGCCGCCCGCAAGGTGAAGGACGCCTTCCGCAAGGTCGATTTCGTGGTCGACGTGGACGACTTCATGGGCCAGCCGGCGGAACGCCTGCGCCTGGAAATCGACCAGGAGAACATGGAATTCCACGGGGTGCAGGAACAGGCGCTCTACGATACCCTGCAAGCCCTGCTGGGCGGGGTGTCGGTGGGCTATTCGCACCGGGGCGGCGGAGTGAACCCGGTCGAGATCGCCGTCCGCCTGCCCAAGGAAGGCCTGGCCCTGGGCGAACGCCTGCTCGCCACCCCCGTTCCCGCCCCCGGCGAGGCGGGCGATTCGGGGCGGGTGGTGGAACTGGGCGACGTGGTGCGCCTGAAGCGCGAAAGAGCCTCCTATCCCCTGTTCCGCCACAACGGCCGCGCCGCCGAGGTGGTGACCGCCGAACTGGCCGGTCGCTTCGAGGCGCCGCTCTACGGCATGCTGGCGGTGGGCGAGGTCCTGAAGACCCTGGACTGGGGACCGGGCGGGCCGCCGGAAATCCGCTTCGCCGGCCAGCCCTTGGACGAATCGAAGGTCACCTTGCTGTGGGACGGCGAATGGGAGGTCACCTACGTCACATTCCGCGACATGGGGATCGCGTTCGCCTTCGCCCTGCTGGGCATCTACTTCCTGGTGGTCGGGCAGTTCGGCAGCTTCCGCCTGCCGCTGGTCATCCTGACGCCGGTTCCCCTGACCCTGATCGGCATCGTGTTCGGCCACTGGCTGCTGGGGGCGCCCTTCACCGCAACCTCGATGATCGGCTTCATCGCCTTGGCCGGCATCATCGTGCGCAATTCGATCCTGCTGGTCGACTTCGTCCGCCATCCCGAAAACCATGGCCGGCCGCTGCGCGAGGTCCTGCTGGAAGCTGGAGCCATCCGCTTCAAGCCGATTTTCCTTACGGCGCTGGCCGCCGTGATCGGCGCCGCCTTCATCTTGGCCGACCCCATCTTCCAGGGCCTGGCGATTTCCATGGTCTTCGGCCTGGCTTCGTCGACGGCGCTTACCCTGCTGGTGATTCCGGCGCTCTACGTGGTCTTCCGCGACGACGGGGGGCCGCTGCCGGGGAAATAGAACGGCGGAACCCGGTCTATTCCGCCGTCACCTTGCGCGGGCGGACTTCGTAAGGGTGTTTTGCCGACCACTTCTTGACGAAGGCCACGAGGTCGTCGTCGGGCTTGGCGGGCAGCACCACCTGGAGAGTAACGTAATGGTCGCCGCGGCCCTCGCCGCCCGCGTGCTCCAGTCCCTTGCCCTTGAGCCGCAGCATGGTTCCGGTGTTCGAGCCGGCCGGGATGCCTACCACCACCGGGCCGTCGACGGTCGCTACTTCCGCCTTGGTACCCAGCAGGGCCTCGGCCAGAGTGACCGGCAGGTTGCTGTGAAGGTCGTCGTCCTTGCGGGTGAACTGGGGATGGAGGGCGACGGAAATCTCGATCAGGGCGTCGCCGGGTTCCGCCCCGCCAAGCCCCGGCATGCCCTGGCCCTTGAGACGCAACATCTGCCCGTCGCGGGTGCCGGGCGGGACGCGCACCTCCAGATGCTTGCCGGTGGTCATGCCGACCCGCTTGACGGTTCCGCGGGCGGCTTCCAGGAAATCGATCTTCAACTGGTAATCGACATTGGCGCCGCGCACCTTGATGCCCGCCTTATCGCGGGCCGAACGCTGGCGGAAGAAGTCGTCGAAGGGCCGCTTGGCCTTGGTGCCGGCGCCGGGTGGAGCGCGCCGCGCCTTGCGGTTGCCGTTGGCGTCGACATCGCCGCGGTCGTAAGCGGCCCGTGTCTGGGGATCGGACAGCAGGTCGTAGGCGGCCGTAATGTCCTTGAACCGGCTTTCCGCCCAGGGATTGTCGGGGTCCGTGTCGGGATGCAGCTCGCGGGCGAGCTGGCGGAAGGTCTTCTTGATTTCTTCTTGGCTGGCGTTGCGGGCAACGCCAAGAACCTCATAGGGGTCTCGCATAGGCGAGACCCCCTGGGATTCCGGACTCGTGCAAGGCCATTACTGGACGATCCGCCAAGTGCCGTCGGCCTGCCGGCAGGCCCGTCCCATGGCCTTTTCCGTGCGGCCGTCGACGGTGACGCTGTTCTCGAACTCGCGGCAGTCCTCGCCCTGGGCCGTTTGGTAGGTGCGGGTGGGCGTGATGGTGCCGGAATTGCCCGAGTCGGGGTTGCGCCAAGCCGAGGCGACGCCGCTCGGGGTGGATTCCAAGGCCTGACTGCTGGTCTTTTGCATGATCGCCTTGTCGGCGTTGTCCAGCGACTTGCCGATTTCGCTTCCCAGGAAGGCGCCGGCCAGGGTGCCGATGGCGATTCCGACCATCTGGCCCTTGCCGCCGCCGACCTGCGAGCCGGCCAGCGCACCGAGACCGGCACCAGCCAATGTGCCCATGGTCTGCTTGGGGTTGTCCTGCATGCTCTGGCAGCCGGCGAGGAAAAAGCCCGCCAGGGCGAGGGCTACGATAGGCTTGCGCATCATGACGACTGAATCTCCGGTTGCGTGGTTCTTGACATTCGGCCGGGACGAACCTTCCTTACCTTACACCAGGAAGCACGGATGGCCCAAGAGGACGTTCGTTCCGTCTGGAAACTCTCGATCCTGATTTAGCCCCCCCATTATGGCAGAAAAGTGATGACTGTCACCGATCCCGCGAACCCCATTTCCCGTTTCCGGGAATGGCTGGCCGAGGCCGGGAAGGCCGAACCCAACGATCCCAACGCCATGGCCTTGGCGACCGCCGACGAACAGGGCCGGCCCAGCGTCCGCATGGTGCTGCTGAAGGACGTCGACGACCGCGGTTTCACCTTTTACACCAACCTGGAAAGCCGCAAAGGTGGGCAATTGGCCGTCAATCCCCAGGCGGCACTCTGCTTCCATTGGAAGAGCCTGCGCCGCCAAGTGCGGGTCGAAGGCCCTGTGGAAAGGGTGGAAGATACGGAAGCCGACACCTATTTCGCTTCCCGCCAGCGCCTGAGCCAGATCGGGGCCTGGGCCTCCAAGCAGTCGCGGCCCCTGGAAGGCCGGTTCGAATTGGAACGACGGGTCGCCGAATTCACCGCCAGATTCGGCTTCGGCCCGGTCCCCCGGCCACCCTTCTGGTCTGGCTTTCGCATCGTCCCCGAACTTATCGAGTTCTGGGAAGACAAGCCGTTCCGCCTGCATGACCGGGTGGTGTATACTCGGGGCCAATCCGGCTGGACCGCGGAGTCGCTGTTTCCATGAGAAGCGCCGAACCCCAGAACGTCGCGCCGCCCGCCCCCGATGCGGGCCAGGCACGGCTCATGCGGGCCGCCACCTACGCCTCGGTCGGGGTCGCGACAACGCTGATCGCCGCCAAATTCTCCGCCTGGATGATGACCGATTCGGTGGCCCTTCTGTCCACCCTGATCGATTCCTTCCTCGACGTCGCCGCCTCCCTGGTCAATCTGATGGCCGTGCACCATTCCCTGCAGCCGGCCGACCGAGACCACCGCTTCGGCCACGGAAAGGCCGAACCTTTGGCCGGCCTCGGGCAGGCGGCGTTCATAGGCGGATCGGGAGTATTCCTGCTGTTGCAGGCTGGCGAGCGGCTGGCCCATCCGCGGGCGGTGGATAATACCACGGTGGGCTTGGCGGTCATGGGCCTGTCCATCCTGCTGACCCTTGTCCTGGTCCTGTTCCAGAAATCGGTGGTCAAGCGGACCGGTTCGGTGGCCGTGGCGGCCGACTCGCTGCACTATCAGACCGACCTGCTGGTCAATGCCAGCGTGGCCGTATCCCTGGTCCTGGTGGCCCAGTTTGGATGGGGAGTGGCCGATCCGCTTTTCGCCCTGGCCATCGTCGCTTACATCCTGCATGGCGCATGGAAGATCGGGCGGGATTCCCTGGACCACCTGATGGACAGGGAGATGCCGGAAGCCGATCGCCTTAATATCCGCGAACTGGTGGTCGGCCATCCCGGCGTCATCGGCATGCACGACCTGCGCACCCGGCTGGCAGGGATGCGGGCCTTCGTGCAATTGCACCTGGAAATGCCCGGCCACCTGACCCTGGCCGAGGCGCACGAGATCGCCGAGCAGGTCATGTACAAGATCGAAGCCGCCTATCCGAACGCCGAGGTGCTCATCCACGAGGACCCGCAAGGCGTCCAGGAACGGCGCGTCGTATTCCGGTAAGCGGCCTGTCGGCCAGGCGGTCCCCGAGAGCGCTCGCCAAGCGAGGCATATCCCGCTAGTCTGGGGGCATGACCGACGTCTCTTGCATCGTCTGCGGATCGCGCCGCTGGCGCCTTCGCCATCGCGGAATGCACGACCTGGAATACGGCTTGGCGCTGCCCGCCCTCGACATCGTGGAATGTCCGGACTGCGGGCTTCTGCGCCTCGATCCCATGCCCGCCCCGGAGACCCTGCTGACCTTCTACACCCCGGACTATGCCAATACCCGCCTGGCGACCGAAAGGTCGCTGCGCAGCCGCTTGGCGGGGCTTTACGACCGGCGCCTGATCCGCCGCTTCGCCCAACTCGCGGGACCGGCGGCGGCGGTGCTGGACGTGGGGTGCTCGGCCGGGCACTTGGTCGCCAAGATGCAGGCGGCCATGCCCGGCTGGACGGTGACCGGGGTCGAGACCGATGCTTCCGCCGTGGCGGCCGGACGTGCGCTGGGCCGCAACATCGTCCTGGGCGGCCTGGACGAGGCGCCGCTTCGGGCCGGGTCCTTCGATCTGGTCGTGCTCAATCACGTGGTCGAGCACGTGGCCGACCCGCGGGCTCTCCTCGCGAGGGTCCTCGAACTGCTCAAGCCCGGCGGGCACGCCTACATCGAGATGCCCAACACCGCCTGCCTCGATTTCCGGCTGCTCGGGCGCTGGTGGGGCGGCATCCATTTTCCCCGGCACACCTACCTGTTTTCCGGTGCCAATGCAGCCATCCTGCTGGAAGGCGTCGGGTTCGCCGGCATCGCCATCGAGAATACGCCACAGATTTTCGGCTGGGCCATGGGTTGGCAGAACTGGTTGGCCGACAAGGCCGGCCTGTCCGTGAAGGGCGGCCGGTCGGCGATCTATCCCGCCCTGATGCTGGCGGCGCTGCCGCTGGTCCTCCTGCAGGATCGCCTGGGTGCCACCGCTTCGATGGCGGCGGTGGCGCACAAGCCCGTTTAGACGGCTTCCCAGTGGCAGTCGAGGCGCAGCTCGCCAGCCGTGTTGGCGATGGTGGCCAGGCAGCGCTGGGTGGCATCGGGCGGTATGTTGACCGCCATGTTGACCACATATTGGCCGCCGCCGGGGCCTGGAATCTTCTCGGCATGCAGACGAACGATGTTGGCGTGAAACTGCACGAAGACCTCGCAGAGCCGCGCCACCAAACCGGGGCGGTCGCCACCGCTCACCGCGATGCGATGCGTCACTTGGCCGGCCGGGCCATGCACGGGGGCCAGATCGAAATGGCGCACCGAGACCTGGGCGCCGTCCAGTTCCGGCAGGGTCTTGAGTTCGGCTTCCACCGCCCCCGGCGCGACCGAGGCCGGAAAGTCGCAGAGCGAGGTGAACTCCGCCCCTTCGCCAAGCACCGAGAAGGTGGTATCTCCAAGATTGCCGCCCAGGTCGAAAATCCGTCCGGCGATCTCCGCCACTAGCCCTACCCGGTCCTGGCAGGAGATCGAAATCCATGCGGTATTGGTCATCGTCCTGGCCTGCCCTGGTTGATCGCGCGGCCGACTATAGCAGAATTCTGGTTTCGTGCTATGGTCCGATCCCCGAAAGCGGGGGCGGCATGCGGCAACTGTTGCGCAACAGCGTTGGCCTGGCGATGGCGGCGGTCCTGTGGGCCGCGTCGGCGTTTGCGGATAATCCGTGGGATACCTACCCGTCGGTACCGCCGAAGGTGTCCGAGCGTCTCCACAAAGGGCCGTACCATCACCCCCACGGACTCTATTTCCTGATGCCCGACCGACAGTCGCGGATTTCGGAGAGCGGGCCGCGGGCGGATACGGTGATCCGCTCGAAGCGGAACTATATTCTCAACATCCAAACCAACGACGCCAGTCCGGGCGTCCCTCTTCCGGCCATGATCGTTCGCCTGGAGCGGGAGTTCCTGGGGCCGGGCAAGCCCTGGGAACGCAAGCTACGCGAGTCCGACGCCGCCGTGGCAGGGTTGCCGGCCCGAGGGGCCACCTACGAGGGGCCGGGGGCGCGGATCAAGGTCTTGATCGTCCGGGGCGCCCGCACCGATTTCGTCATCATGTTCCTGGCGATGCCCCACATATTCGACAGCCTGCTGCCCGCCCTAGACGATATCCTGGCGACCTTCCAGCCGGCTCCGGAGGAAATGGCGGCCGGCCCGGGAAAGCGGCCCGGCCCCGCTGTGGGTGTGGGCCCCGCCACCCAGAGCTTCCGCGACGAGACGCTGGGCTACAAACTGGATTTTCCGCGCGATTGGGCGGTCAGCCGGCCCACCTCCTATTCGGTCGCGCTGGGAGGACGGGAAGGGGCCCGCGACGAGGCGGTCGGCATCACGATCCAGAACGTGCGCCCCCCCGCCGCCGCGACCCCCGCCGAGGCCGCCGAGGCCGTGTACGGCGGCCTCAAGCAGCAGTTGGAACAGCCGGCACTGTCCACCATCTACCTGGGGGAGGGAGCCTGGGTCTACGACAAGGCCGGCGTACGCATCGAAGGCCTGCAGTTCCTTGTCGAATATCTGAACCAGGGCCAACGCCACCGCCAGACGACCATCGTGCTGCCGCGTCCCGACGGACCGGTGGCGCACATCCTGTCCTACCAGGCGCCGCAGAAGGAATTCCAGACCTACTGGCCAATGGCCGAGGCGGCGTTCAAGTCCTGGATACTGCTCAACGGCAAGGGAGCCAAGCCATGATCCGCCGTCTTCTTTCGGTCTTCCTGCTGGTCTTCATGGCCGGTGCCGCGCAGGCCGATCCGGCGGGCGGCAAGCCTGGCGTCGACGAGATCCTGCGCTATTTCGACACCATCGTCTTCGGGGCGGAGGTCGACAAGTCCCTGGCCGCCAAGGTGGTTGCCAAATGGCCGACCGACCGCGAGATTTCGGTCGGGCTGCGGGGGAGGTACACCGACGACCATGTCCGGATGTTCGTCAAGCATCTGCGCGAAATCGCCAATCTGACGCGCCTGAAGTTCGACGTCTTCGGCGGCGCTGCCCAAAAGGACCGGCAAGCCGACATCGACCTGGTCTTCGTCAAGCGCGACGAGATGGACAAGATTCAGCTTCCCAACGTCGATCCGGCCCTGGTAGGCCGCATGGCGGCATCCGGGGGATGCTATTTCCTGTCCTTCCGCAAGCCGCCGGAGACCTTCGTCAAGGCGGTGATCGTGGCCAACGTCGAACGCAACCCCGATCACCTGGACGCCTGCCTTCTGGAGGAATTCACGCAGGCTCTGGGTCTGCCTAACGACAGCGACGATCTGCGGCCTTCCGTGTTCAGCGACAAGGACCGCCTCCGGGCGCTCTCGCGGCCCGACCGTATCCTGCTGCGGACCCTTTACGATCCTCGCTTGCCTGCCGGTACGCCGCGGGCGCGGGCGCTGGAAATGGCCCGACCGATCGTCGCCGAGCTTGACCTGCAGATGCCCCTCGATTCGCCCGGACGTTGACCGAGGGTCTGGCTCCGCGTACCCTGATGTCCCATTTCCGACGGAAATCTTCGGTTTTCCATCGTTCTTGGTGGGTTGCCCGGTGGGGCCGGCAAGCGCTAACTGTTTCTTAAAGGCCGGGGCGGTACTTAGGAATGGGGGGAGATGTGTCCGCGTGTGCGGACGCAGGTTCGCCTGGACCTGAAAGTGACCGCGGAAGCAGGTTTGGCATGGCCAAGGGTAGCGCTACCGGATCGAGTCCTATGCAGCTGCGGACGCTGGCCGTCATGCCTGGCGGTATGATGGATATGGTGCTTTCCACCTTTTTCATCAATATCCTCTCTCTGGCCATGCCCTTGGTCCTGCTACAGATTTACGACCGCATCGTTCCCAACAATGCGGCCGGGACCCTGTCTTTGCTGATCATCGGCGTGGGAAGCGCCTTGATCCTGGAGGGCATCCTGCGGGTCGCGCGGTCCTTCGTCAGCGCCTGGATGGGCGCGCGCTTCGATCACTTGGCGGGGTGCAGTGCCGTCGACCGGCTGCTCAACGCCAATCTGGTGGAGTACGAACGTCAGGGCTCCGGCGCCCATCTGGAGCGCCTGCAGGCCTTGACCACCTTGCGGGAGTTCTATTCCGGCCAGGCGATCCTCAACCTCTTGGATCTACCCTTCGCCGTGCTGTTCATCGGAGTCATGGCCTACCTGGCCGGTTGGCTGGCCTGGGTGCCCATCGTCATCGGCCTGGCCTTCCTGCTGTCTGCCCTTATGGTCGGCAAGAAGCTGCGCGCGGCCCTGGAGGGGCGTTCGACCGCCGACGACCGCCGCTTCAACTTCATCATCGAGGTCCTGGGCAATATCCATACCCTGAAGAGCATGGCGATGGAGGAGCAGATGCTCCGCCGCTACGAACGCCTTCAGGAAGGCTGTGCCACCTGGAACCATGACGTCGCCCTGCAGAGCGCCCGTGCCCTGTCCGTCGGGTCCCTCTTCTCCCAGTTGACCCAATTCGCGGTGGTGGGCTTCGGGTCGACCCTGGTGATCGACGGGAGCCTGACCGTGGGAGGCTTGGCGGCCTGCACCATGCTGGCTGGCCGGGCGATGTCCCCGCTGCAGAAGGCGGTCGGCATGTGGACGCGCTATCAAACCATCCGCTTGGCGCGCGAGCGCGTCCATGGCCTGTTCGAGATCAAGCCGGAATCCCAGCGCGGCCTGCCCGAATTCCCGCAGCTGTCGGGCGATATCGAATTGCGCAACGTGACCTTCAACTACGGCAAGACCCGCGACGGCGACATGATGCCCGATATCGTCAAGAACGTATCCTTGCGCATCCGGCAAGGCGAGGCGATCGGCATCTCGGGCGGTAACGTCAGCGGCAAGACGACGCTATTGTACCTGCTTATGGGGGCTCTGAAGCCGGTGGAAGGCCAAGTCCTGATCGATGGCCTCGATCTTTCCGAGTTCGATCCGGTAAGCGTGCGTTCCCAGATCGGCTACCTTCCGCAGGAGGCGGCGCTGTTCAACGGTACGCTCCTGGAGAACATCACCATGTTCCGTCCGGATCGCGAGGAAGGCGCTCTGGAGATCGCCCGCTACCTGGGGCTGGACAACGTGGTCTCGCACATGCCCTATGGCTACGACACCAAGGTCGGAGAAGGCGGCAGCGACTCGTTGCCGCGCGGTATCAAGCAGCGCATCGCCATTGCCCGCGCCTTGGTCGACCGTCCACGTCTGGTTCTGTTCGACGAAGCCAATACGGCCATGGACGGCGCGGGCGATACCATGCTGCGCAACCTCCTGGAACAGCTCAAGGGCCGGGTGACCCTTGTCCTGGTAAGCTGCCGCCCGTCCCTGCTCAAGCTGGCCGATCAGGTTTACGACCTCCAGGCCGGGGTTCTCGTGCCGCGTGTACCGCAGGAACCGCCGGCGGCGCCGGTTGGCGGTCCCATCATCGAGGTCAGACCGTCATGAGAATGGATCTGTTGAAGATCGAGGCCATCGACATTCCGGCCGGTGCAGGCGGGAGCGGTGGCGACCTGCCGGCCGCGGCCGCCGCCGAAATCGGTGGAATCATGGCGGCCGGCCGGGTCGTCATGCTGCCCGATAGACTGAAGAAGCCGCGCTTCCCCATGGGTGGCGGCGAGTCGAGAAAAGGGTAGGGGGCATGTCGTCGCTCTTGTCCAAGATCGAGGCCGACGAAGCGGCGCCACAGTCCGGCGGCGCCCAGCCGTCTTACGGTCAGGGGCTTGGCGGTTCGGCGCCTCTGCCCGCCGCGGCGTCGCCACTTCCGCCGACGCCTGCGGTGGCGACCGGTGGCCGGGTTGCGGTTGGGCTGTCGCATCTCAAGGTCGCCACCGATCTGGCGGCTTGCGTTGCGCCGCTGCTGGAAGCGTTGAATTGGCGGGGTGATCCGCGCCACGTGGCCGAGTCCGTGCCGCATTTCATCGACTCACTGGATATCACCTCCTTTCGAAACATCCTCGCCCATCTGCATTTCGAGAGCCGGCCCCTCGACATCTCCCTGGGGCGGATCGACCCGCGCAACATGCCGTGCCTGTTCCTGCCCCGTGACGGCGAGGCCTTGGTGCTGCTGGGACTGGAGAAGGACGGGATTCGGGTCTTCGATGGAGGAAAGGCGCAGTTCGATGTGGTGCCCCGCCGTTCGCTGCCGGGCACGGCCTACTTCTTCACCCGCATCGACGAGGAGGACCTCGTCCACCAGACACGAACCGGATGGTTCAAAAGCGTCACCGACCGCTTCGTCCCATTGGTATACCAAGCGTTCGGCCTGACCTTCATCCTGAATCTCCTGGCTCTGGTGACGCCGTTGTTCATCATGGCCGTTTACGACAAGGTGATCGCCACCGGTTCCATGGGAACGCTGGCCTACCTTTCCATCGGTGTCGGCATCGCCATCGCCTGCGACATGGTGTTGCGGGGCTTGCGGGCCAAGATACTGGCCTTCGTCGGGGCCCGGCTCGATACATTGGTCGGCAGCTCGGTGTTCCAGAAGATACTCTTCCTGCCGCCCGCCTTCACCGAACGCGCCGCCATCGGCGCCCAGGTGGCGCGCATCAAGGATTTCGAAAACGTGCGCGAATTCTTCACCGGGCCCATGGCGTTGGTGTTCTTCGAAGCTCCCTTCGTCATCATCTTCATCGCGGTGATCGCCTCGCTGGGCGGGTCCGTCGCCGTGGTGCCGGTGATCATGGTGGTGTTGTTCGTGATCTGCGGCGCGGTCATGGCACCGTTCGTGCGCCAAGCCGTGTCGAAAGGGGCGCGCTATGGATCGCGCAAGCAGGAGTTCTCGATCGAGGCCCTGAACAGCATGCGCGCGATCAAGTACTGCGGGGCCGAGCGGATCTGGTTGGCGCGCTACCGCGACCTATCGGCCAAGGCGTCCCTTGCCGGCTACCGTACCGCCGAGATATCGGCCATCAACAACACCATTTCCCATGTCCTGATGATCAGTGCCGGAACCTCGACGGTAGCCTACGGTGTCTTCAAGGTTTTCGATGCCAGCATGACCATGGGCGGGCTGGTGGCATCGATGATGCTGGTCTGGCGGGTCCTGGCCCCGCTACAGACCGGGTTCCTTACCTTGACCCGGCTGACCCAGGTGCGATCCAGTATCAACCAGATCAATAACCTGATGAACCTGAAAGCGGAACGCCAAACGGGCGCCGAAGTGCGCCCGGTACGCCGCATCCGGGGGCGGGTGACCTTCAGCCGCGTGTCCCTTCGCTACTCGCCGGAAAGCGATCCGGCGCTGGTTGGCGTCAGCTTCGATGTGGAACCCGGTCAAGTGGTCTGCGTCGTGGGCGGCAACGGCTCGGGTAAGTCGACCATCCTCAAGCTTCTGATCGGAATGTATGGTGCCCAGGCGGGCGGAATTCGCCTGGACGACATGGACATCCGCCAGATGGACCCCATCGAGTTGCGCTATACATTGGCCTATGCTCCGCAGGTTCCCCAGTTCTTCTATGGTACTATCGCCCAGAACATGCGATTGGCGGTACCCACCGCCACCGATGCCGATCTGCATTGGGCGGCGGATCAGGCGGGCGTTCTGCAGGACATCCTGGCCATGGAGCAAGGCTCCGGGAAGTGGAAGCGCAGCGGGTTCGAAGTGCGCATCGGCGACACCGGGCAATCCCAGATGCCCGCCAGCTTCATGCAGCGCCTCAACTTGGCGCGGGCCTACCTGAAGCGGTCGCCGGTCATGCTGTTCGACGAGCCCGGCAACAACCTCGATTTCGACAGCGACAAGCTTTTCATGCGCCGGGTGGAGGAAATGAAGGGGCAGACCACGTCTTTCATCGTCACCCACCGTCCCAGCCACTTGAAGATCGCCGACTTGATCATCTGGTTGGACGGCGGCCACCTGCGCGCCTTCGGCCCGGCGGCCGAGGTGCGCGCTCAAATGCCGAAGGATTTCCTGTGATGCCGTTGGGTCAAGATATCGTCAAGGTGGATGCGCCGCCGCCACTTGCCCCCGTCAAGCGCGGCGACCGGCAGAGCCGGTTCCTCGCCCAGTCGGTGCTGCTGGAGGAAGGCGGGTCGTCGGGCCTGATCCGGGTCGCGACCCTCACCATCTCGACGGTGGTGGCGGCCTTTCTGGGATGGGCGGCGATCACCGAAGTCGAGGAAGTCGCGGTCGCCCAGGGCGAGGTTGTTCCCAGCGGCCAGATCCAGTCCGTCCAGCACCTGGAGGGCGGAATAATCAAGGAGATCATCGTCCAGGATGGCGATCTGGTGGAGCGCGACCAGCCGATGCTGCGCATGGATCCCCAGGCCGCCTATTCGGAGCACGAGCAGATGCGCGCCCGCGCGATCGGGCTGGGGCTGAAAGCCGAACGCCTGCGATCGGTCGGCGCGGGCGTGAAGCCCGACTTCTCCAAGATTCCGGAAGCTCAGAAATATCCCAGCCTGATCCTGGACCAGCAGTCCATCTACGAAAGCCAGATCGCGTCGCGCGACAACCGGCGCGAGGTCCTGCTGAAGCAACTCGAACAGAAAAAGTCCGATATTTCCTTGCTGAGGGACCGGGAGGCCACCCTTCGCCAAGGCGTGTCGTTGTTGCAGGAGGAATTCCGGCTGCGGGATAGCCTGCTGAAACAGGGGCTTACCACCAAAGTACTGTACCTCGACATCAAGCGCGAGTTGAACGTCCAGCAGGGCGAGTTGTCCAAGCTGCAGTCCGAGCGGTCGCGGGCATTCGAATCCCTTAACGAGGCCACCCAGAAGCTCCTCGAACTCGATACGACCTTGCGTGAAACGGCGATGGTCGAAATGGGAACGGTGACTGCGGAACTTGCCCAGGTCAACGAATCCCTCGCCAAGCTCGACGACCGGGTTCGGCGCCTGGAGGTCCGGGCACCGGTGCGTGGGGTGGTCAAGGGCATGAAGACCCACACGGTCGGCGGTGTCATTCCGCCGGGCGGCGTGGCGTTGGAAATCGTGCCCTTGGAAAAGGAGTTGATCGTCGAAGCCAAGATTTCCACCCGGGACGTCGGCCATGTACGGGTGGGCCAGCCGGTGAAGGTCAAGGTGACGACCTACGACTACGCGCGCTACGGCGGCATTACCGGGGAGCTGAAGGATATCTCGGCTTCAACCTTTCTCGACGAGAAGGATAAGAACCAGCCCTATTACCGGGGCGTAGTGTCCCTGGACAGGAACTACGTCGGCTTCGACCCCGAACGCAATCGGGTTCTCCCCGGCATGACGGTTCAGGCCGACATTACCACCGGCAAGAAGACCCTGCTGCAGTATTTGCTGAAGCCGGTATATAGCTCGATCAGCGAGTCGTTCCGCGAGCGGTGAAGGCGCCACGGGTGGAAGAGACCGCGCTGCGCGACACCATCCAGCGCCTGGCGCTGGCACACCGGGCCTGCGGCTATTGGCAGATCGCCGCGCAGTTGCGCCGCGACGGCTGGGCGGCCAACGGCAAGCAGGCTCACCAGGAGCCCTCGCTCTACACTTTGCTACATATCCCGTCGGTCGCTCTCTTCGAGAAAATTCCCCGCCCAGGCGAGTGCGGCCAGCAGGACGGCCGGGATCGGAACGAAACGCAAAGCCATGCCATGCCCCTCCGTCCTCACCCGCTTGCCCGGCGAAGATCAAGGGTTCCGTTCCACCTCGACCAGATTGGAATTGAACGACGAACCGCCACCCATGTCGGCCGGCGTGTCGGATGTCGTGTGGTTGGGCGAGCCCTTGGCGTAAAGACGGTCCCACCATTGGCCGGGACTGGCCACTACGCCCGGTCGCGTGAATTCGGAAACCCGGGCCTTGAGGATGCATTCGCCGCGTCCGTTGAACACTCTGACCCGGTCGCCGTCCCGAATGCCGCGCGGTTCGGCGTCCGCCGGGTGGATATGGAGCCGTGGCTCCTTCTCGTCCGGCGCGAATCCGGGCGCGAATCCCTGGCTCGAATTGTGGATGGAATGGGCCGACGGCGTCAGGAAGGCCAGGGGATGGCTGGCGAACAGGTCGGGCGAGCCTTCCCGGCTTTCGTGGGGAGGCCGCCAGTGGGGCAGGGGGTCCAAGCCGAGGGATTCCAGGCTTGACGACCAAAGTTCCACCTTGCCGCTGGCCGTCGGGAACCATCCCTTGGCGACACAGGACGCCGCGTCGTCGTAGGACACCGGTGCCCAGCCCTTATCCAGCAGCGCCTCCCGGTCCAGGCCACCGAAGGCGGGCAGGCCGAGGATTTCCTCGATGGCGTCCCATTCGTCCTGGCGGAAGCAGGGATCGTCGAAGTCCATCGCCGCAGCCAGGGCATTGAACACCGCTTGGTTCGAACGCGCCTCCCCCACCGGTGCGATGGCCGGGCGGGTGAGCAGCAGGCTCGGCTGGTAGTAGGAAAACAGCAGGTCGGCCTGTTCGAACTGGGTGGTGCAAGGCAGCACGATATCGGCGAAGCGCGCCGTGTCGGTCGGGTAGATGTCGTGCACCACGGTGAACAGGTCCTCGCGGGCCAAGCCCCGGCGCAGCCGATTCTGGTCGTAGAGAACGGTCGCCGGATTGCCCATGCAGACGTAGAGGCTGCGGCTGCGGCCGTCTTCCAGCATGCGACCCAGGTGGATCATGTTGTAGCCCGCCGCCGGATTGGGGCGCAGCTCGTCGCCGGTCAAGGGGTGGAAGTCGGCGGGGAAGACCGTGCTGGTCGGAAAATAGAGGCCACCGCCCTTGTGGGCCAGCGCCCCGGTCAGCGCCGGCAGGCAGGCCAGGGTGCGCAACGCCATGCCGCCGTTGCTGTGGCGCTGGCAGCCTGGCCCGACGAAGACGAAGGATCGGGGATGGGCGGCGTAGAGACGGGCGAAGGCGCGGATCTCCTCGGCCGGGATATCCGCAATGGTCGCCACCTTCTCGGGCGGATAGTCGGCCAGACGTTCGCGGAAGGCCTCGAAACCGTGGGTGAAACGGGTAACGAAGTTCTGGTCGTGGCGTCCCTCGGCCACGATGACGTTCATCATGGCGAGCGCCAGGGCGCCATCGGTGCCGGGACGGGGGCGCAGGAACAGGTCGGCCTTTTCGGCCCCTGCCACCGCCAGGGGATTGACCACGGCGAAGCGGGCGCCCCGGCGCGCCGCCTGCCGGAAGAAGGGATGCTGGTGGATATGGGTCGAAGCGGCGTTCAGGCCCCAGGCGACGACCAGATCGATGCCTTCCAGGGCCGTCGGGTCGGCGCCCACGTTGGTGCCCATGGTATGTTTGTAGCCGGTTCGGCCGGCCCGGGTGCAGATGGTGCGAATCGGCTGCAGGGTTCCCAGGCGGTTGAAGAACCGCTTGCCGGAAATCTCGCCGTGCACCAGCCCCTCGGTGCCCGATCCGAAGAAGGGCAGGATGGCGAGCGGCCCGTCCTTGGCGATGATGGCTTTCCAGCGCGCGGCGATCTCGGCGATGGCGGCTTCCCAGGAAAGCGGCTCGAATTCGCCGCTTCCCTTGGGACCGCAGCGGCGCAAGGGTGTGGCGAGGCGCTCGCCGCCGTAGACCCGCTGCGGAGCGGGGGATAGCTTGCGGCAAAGGAACCCCTGCGTCACCGGATGGTCGGGGTCTCCTTCCACCTTGACCAGCCGCCCGCTTCGCACATGGGCCAGCACGCCGCAGGTGTCGGCGCAATCGTGCGGACAGACGCAACGCACAAGGCCGTCGGTGGGCGGGCGCAGATCGGGGCGGCGGGACGCAGGCAAAGCTTTTCTCCTTCCGCCAAGGCTTAGAACGCCTGAAGGGGGATTTCAACATGCCTGGCAGGCGGGCTAAAGCTGGACTTGGGGGCCGCGACCCGATAGAACCGATGGACGCATTCCAAGGATGGTCAAGGCATGCTGCGCAGCCAAGGCAGGCCCATCGAAATTCTGGTCATCGAAGACGATCCCGCGAATGCGCGGATGATCGCCGAGGCGCTTGGCAAGAGCGGCATTCCCCATACGGTCCATACGGTTCATTGCGAGCGCGACGGTTTGGCTTTCCTGCGCCAGGAGGGGGAGTTCAAGGGGCGTCCGCGCCCCGATCTGGTGATTCTCGATATTGCCATGCCCGAGTGCTCGCAAAGCTGCGACGTATTGTCCGAAATCAAGAACGACTCCCTGAACCACCGCTTGCCGGTGGTGGTGCTGGGCACTCTCGATTCCGACGCGGCGGTGATGGAGACCTATCTCAAGAACGCCAACGCCTACATTGCCAAGCCTTCCGATGCCGACCAGTTCGCCAAGGCCCTGGAGACGTTGGGGGCCTTCTGGCTTCGGGTCGTCACCGTGGTGCCCCGGTAAAGGCCGGCCATGCTGCACAAGCCGGCAATCAGGCTCTTGATGGTGGAAGACAATCCCGGCGACGCGCGCCTGATTCAGGTGATGCTGCAGGACGTGGGCGGTTTCCAAGTGACCTGGGCGGAGACCCTGGCGGCGGCGCTGGACCATGTCCGGGACAAGCCTACCGACGCCGTGCTGCTTGACCTGTCTCTGCCCGATTCTCATGGCATGGACACGGTGCGTGCCGTGCGCAAGGCGGCGCCCGGCCTGCCCATCGTCATCTTCACCGGCCTCGACGACGAGGAGGTGGGCCTCTGCGCCGTCCAGGAAGGCTGCCAGGACTACCTGGTCAAGGGCCAGGGCGACGAGAACCTGATCCGGCGGACCATCTATTATGCCATCGAGCGCAAGGCCACCGAGCAGGCGTTGCGCGAAAGCGAGGACCGCTACCGCGGTCTGGTCGAACTGTCCCCCGACGCCATCCTGGCGCACCGCGACGGGATTGTCGTCTTCGCCAACCGGCAGGCGGTAAGGCTTCTGGCGGCGGCGAAGGCGAACGATCTGGTGGGAAGGCCCGTGGCGGGCTTGATCCATCCCGAGTCCGCCTTCGCGGTGGATGGCACCAGTCCCCTGACAGACCCTCCCGATGCGATTGGCGAGGCCTCCTACCGCGAGGAGGCCCTGCAGCGCTACGATGGCGTGATGGTCCCGGTCGAGGTCGGCGGTAGCCCCATCGTCTTCGAGGGGCGGCCGGCGGTGCAACTGGTCATCCGCGATATCACCGAGCGCAAGCAGGCGGAAGAAGGCCTGCGCCTGGCTGCGACGGTCTTCCAGACCACCAACGAAGCCATCATGGTGTCGGATGCCCACAACAACATCAAGGCGGTGAACCCGGCCTTCACCCGCGTAACCGGCTACATGCCCGACGACGTGGTGGGAAAGACTCCCAACATGCTCAGCTCGGGCCGGCACGACGCCGAGTTCTACCGGCAGATGTGGCACCACATCAACGACGTCGGCCACTGGGAGGGCGAGATCTGGAATCGCCGCAAGACCGGCGAGGTCTTTCCCGAGTGGCTGTCGATCACGGCGATCCGCGACGGCGACGGCAAGGTCCTGGAATACGCCGCGGTCTTCAGCGACATCACCAAGCGCAAGCAGGACGAGGAACGCATCCGCTATCAGGCCAATTACGACGCGCTCACCGGCCTGCCCAACCGTACTTTGTTCCTTGACCGCTTGAGCCGCGCGGTCATCACCGGGCGCCGCGAAGGCACCATGGTGGGCCTGCTGTTCATCGATCTGGACCGCTTCAAGGTGGTCAACGACACCCTGGGCCATGCCTTCGGCGACATGTTGTTGGAGAAGGCGGCCAAACGCCTGCTGGGCTGTGTGCGCGAGGCCGATACCGTGGCCCGCCTGGGTGGCGACGAATTCACCGTCATTCTGCGCGAAATCCATCGTGGGTCGGACGCCGCCGTGGTGGCCGAACAGATCGTCGAAAGCATCGGCAAGCCCTTCCAGTTGGACGGCAACGAAGCCTTCATCGGCGCCAGCATCGGCATAACCATCTATCCCAATGATGCGCCCGACCCGGCGACCATGCTGCGCAACGCCGACATGGCCATGTACAAGGCCAAGGAATCGGGGCGCAACGGATACCGGTTCTTCACTCCCGAGATGGACGAGCAGGCGCTGACCCGCATGACGCTGGAACACGACCTTCGCCATGCCCTGCACCGGAACGAATTCGAAATCCACTACCAGCCGATCATCGACACGGAGACCGAGAAGCTGTCCGGTGCCGAGGCCCTGGTGCGCTGGCGCCATCCCGAACGTGGCCTGATCATGCCGGCGGACTTCATCCAGGTGGCGGAAGACACCGGCGTGATCCTGGAGATTGGCGACTGGATCATGCGGGATGCCTTCAAGCAGGTGCGTGCTTGGCGGGACGAGGGACTGCCGCTGTTCAAGCTATCGGTCAACCTGTCCAGTATCCAGGTCAAGCGCGGTCTGACCGCGATGCGCACGGTCGCCATCCTGCAGGAATCCGGCCTGCCCCCCGATGCGGTGACCTTCGAGATCACCGAACGCCTCATCATGGGCGACACCCGGGAGTCGGTGGACTGGCTGCATCAGGTGGAGGCGGCGGGGCTGGGGCTGTCGGTGGACGATTTCGGCACCGGCTATTCCTCGCTCAGCTACCTGCGCAAGTTCCCCTTGGATACGGTGAAGATCGACAAGTCCTTCGTCAGCGACGTGACCACCGATCCCGACGATGCCCGTCTGGCGGCGGCGGTGATTGCGCTCGCCCACAGCCTGGATCTCAAGGTGGTGGGCGAGGGCGTCGAGACCCTGGAGCAACTGGCCTTCCTGCGCACCCACGGCTGCGATTACGTCCAGGGCTACCTGTTCGGCCGCCCCATGGACGCCGCCACCTTCCGCCAGTTCCTGCTGTCGATC